>CAJXUL010000225.1 GCA_913060615.1 uncultured Gammaproteobacteria bacterium
GTCTCGTGGGCTCGGAGATGTGTATAAGAGACAGGCGTATTTCTGCTGCCGTAGGCTACCTTGCCTCAGCAAGAATTCGCCCCAACTTAGATATTTTGGCTGACACCTTAACGCGCCGTTTACTTATTGAGAACGGCTGCTGCTGTGGCGTAGAGGTTGAGAATGCAGCGGGGGAAGTACAGGTTATTAGAGCCCACCTTGTTGTGCTATCGGCTGGAGCGTTAATGTCTCCGGCGATACTTGTTCGTTCAGGTATAGGTGCAAAAGCACAGGTCGAAAGTTTGGGTATTGAATCTGTGGCGGATATGCCAGGGGTTGGCGAGAATCTATCCGACCACCCTGCGCTTGGTGTTATTTGTGAGGTTAATGATGCTTCGCTGATTGATTTTGACCAACCCATTATTCAAACTATTTTGCGTTACACCGCTAAAGACGGGAAAAAGCGCAACGATTTGCAAATTGAGCAAATCAGTTTTGCTGGACGCCCCGGTGGCGCTCCAATGTTTATGTTGGCGCCAGTATTAGAGTATCAATATGGGCGGGGGCGGCTGACGTTTAGTTCAGCGAACCCAAAGCAAGCGCCCGGTATTGAAAATCGTTTTTGTGAAGACCCGCGTGATGCCAGTCGACTAGCGGAATGTGTGCGAGATACGCTTGAGTTTACGCAGGGCGGCGCCCTGGCTGAAATGATTAAGGCAGTCACTTTTCCTGATCTGAGCCGAGGTGTTGCGCAAGAAGACTTAGAAAAGCTATGCCGCAAGTTTTCTGGGTCTGGATACCACCCTTGCGGTACCGCCAAGATGGGGCCGGTGGAAGACGGTATGGCGGTAGTCGATCATAAAGGTCGGTGCCACAAAGTGGCTCAGTTAGTGATTGCAGATGCTTCAATTATGCCCAGTGTGCCCAGGGCCAACACCAATCTCACTTGTTTCATGATTGGTGAACAAATAGGCGAGTGGATAAGAACCAATAAAAGTGATTATGGGCTTTGATAGGTGCTGGGCAGCCAAGCGTGAAAGAACAGAACTAACAGAACTAACAGAACTAATAGAAAGAGATTATAGGTACAAACAATGAACGATCTAATTTTCCGTAATGTAAGTATTTTAGATGGCTCCGGCGCGCCCGCATTCGCTGGTGATGTTAGTGTCAGCGATGGGCGCATTAGTGAAGTGGGAAATGTCACGCAAGGGTTGGCGCCCGGTGGGCGAGAAATTGATGCAGGTGGCGCAACGCTAGCGCCAGGACTTATTGATACCCACGCTCACGATGATGGTGCCTTTTTTCGTCATCCCGGCATGGAATTTAAACTCGCTCAAGGAGTAACAACTGTCGTTAGCGGTAACTGCGGTTTCTCGGCTATTCCTGCAGATCCGACTCAAGATTCTGTTGCGGCAAGTGGCGGCATTCTTGCTGGGTTAGAAGGGCAGTTTACTGATCTTGACGGTTACTTTGCCGCAGCTTTAGAGCGAGGGCCGGCTATTAACAATATGATGTTAGTGGGTCACAACACAGTGCGCTCATTGGTTATGGGCGGAGAAAAGCGTGCGCCAACAGATACTGAAATTACTCTGATGCAAGCGCATGTAAGTCACGCTCTAGAGCAGGGGGCCTGTGGTTTTTCCAGTGGCCTTATTTATCGCCCCGGCCGCTACAGCGAAACGGCTGAGGTCATTGAGTTAGCCAAAATGGCGGCACCTTTCGATGCGCTATACACAACTCATATGCGCAATGAGGGCGATAAACTAATAGAGGCCGTGGAAGAAAGTTTAGCCATTGCGAAGGCCAGCGATGTGCACCTGCACATTTCTCACCACAAATCTGCGGGCAAGCCCAACTGGGGCAAAGTAAAAGCGTCTCTTGCTCGAGTAGACGAAGCGTTAGCCCAAGGGCAGCGAGTGACCTTAGATGTTTACCCCTACACCGCTGGTAGCGGGCGAATGATTGAGTACTTTGATTTGCAAAGGGTTAACGAGGACTTTGCAGAAGTCGTGCGCATTGCCAATTGTAAAGCATTTCGGCAGTATGAAGGGCGGATGTTAATTGATATAGCGAAAGAAGAAGCTATAAGCTTAACGGAGTTGGTGAGGAAGATTTTGACCGCGCCTAACGGTGATCGCACGCTATGTATTCATTTTATTATCGACGAGAACGACGTGGAAACTAACCTGGCTCACGCCGACATGATGGTGGGCAGTGACGGTATTCCAGACCTTCGCGGTAAGCCTCACCCCAGATTGTTTGGCACATTTCCACGCGTTCTAGGCCATTATGTGCGAGAGCGCGGTGTGCTCAGTTTGCCTGAGGCAGTGAGACGTATGACCTCTCTGTCGGCACGTACCTTTGGCATGTTGGATAGAGGCGAGATTAAATCTGGTTATCACGCAGATTTGGTTTTATTCCAACCGGACACTGTTATTGATCGTGCTACTTATGATGAACCCATGGAAGCGCCTGCTGGCATCGACATGGTTGTAGTGAATGGTCAAGTTGCGCTGGAAGGTGATCAGCACAGCGGTATAGGCGCAGGACAAATGTTGCGTTATAGGCGCGGTGCATATACCAGGGTAAATCCTTGAAATCATGTCTCCTAGCATACTCATAATTGAAGACGAAGCGTCAATTGCGGATAACTTAGTCTACGCACTAGGGACTGAAGGCTTTGACGTTACCTGGAAAAATCTCGGTTCTGAAGGCGTGCGGGAGGTGCTAACTCAAACAATCGATTTGGTAATTTTGGATATAGGTCTGCCAGACATAAGTGGCTTTGAGGTATGTAAACAGATTCGGCAATTCTCAGAAGTGCCAATTATTTTTCTTACCGCAAGGTCTGAAGAAATAGATCGTGTTGTCGGCTTAGAAATAGGCGGGGACGACTATGTGGCGAAACCATTTAGCCCCCGTGAATTAGTTGCTCGGGTTAAAGCGATTCTGAAACGGTTGTCGTGGAAGCAGGATGTTTTGGTAGAATTAAAACAAGGCCAGTTTGCTGTTGACGAAGTTAAGGCGCAGGTGCGCTATTACGGCAAAGATTTAGACCTTACACGCTATGAGTTCCATATTTTAAAGATTTTATTGGCTCAGCCTGCGCGCGTTTTTTCACGGACGCAAATTATGGATAAAGCTTGGGAAATGCCTGCGAGTAGATTGGAGAGGTCGGTAGATACTCACATTAAATCTTTGCGTACAAAATTACGTGGTGTTCGCGCGGGCGAAAATCCAATCAAAACCCACCGTGGTTTTGGCTACAGTATTCATATCGATGAAAATTAGCACACAAATTTTTCTTGGCTATTTCCTGATAGTCGGCATAAGTGCTTTCTTTTTGTATACGTCATTTATTAATGAGTTAAGGCCGGGGGTGCGCCAGGCCACAGAAGAAACATTGGTGGAAATGTCCAATTTGTTAGCCGAATTGGTCAAAGAAGATGTTGTTAATGGAGATGTTAACGGTAATAAGATTACGCCCGTTATCCAACGGTTTTTGGATATTGACCCCAATGCGCTGATTTGGCGGCAACAGAAAAACAGCATTAATTTAAGAATCTACATCACTGACGAAAAAGGTATTTTGCTTTTTGATTCTGAGGGGCGAGAAAGTGTCGGTAGCGACTATTCGCAATGGAATGACGTTTATCTAACTCTGCAAGGAAAATACGGTGCGCGCAGTACTAGGCTTGTTGCTCAAGATGATACGAGCATGGTGATGTATATTGCTGCGCCGATTACTAATGAAGGCAAAATCATTGGAGTGCTCACAGTCGGCAAACCGTCTATCGCAGTCCAACCCTATATTGAGTTGGCGCAGCGCAACTTTTTTAGACGTACTTTGGTATTGGTGGTTATATCACTTATTGCTGGGTTTTTGATCTCTATATGGTTGAGCAGATCGATTAATAAACTCTCAAGGTATGCTTCCCAAGTCAGTCGTGGTGAAAGGGTGCAACTGCCAAACTTGCGTGAACAAGAGTTAAATCAATTAGGCCAATCAATAGAATTGATGCGCTCTGAGTTAGAAGGGAAAGACTATGTGGAAGAATATATTCACACCCTTACACATGAAATGAAAAGTCCGTTAGCGGCTATTCGCGGTGCTGCAGAATTACTTGGTGAGGATATGGATCAGCAGCAGCAACTTAAGTTTACGCAAAATATATTGAATCAAGCCAGTAGAATGGGCGAGATCGTCGCTCGTTTGCTCCGTCTCGCCACGGTAGAGAAGCGCCAAGTTTTACAAAATATTGAAAGTATTAACCTAAACGATTTAGTCGCTAGAGTGGTCGCTAGTAAAGAAGTTGCTCTCAACATAAACCCGATCTCCGTAAAAATTGATGTTAATGAAAGCGTTAGCGTGATGGGTGAAGAGTTCTTGCTTCATCAGGCTATTAGTAATCTTCTAGACAATGCCATCGACTTCTGTTCGCAGGGAGGGGTGATTGTAATAAGCCATGATTTTTTTGGCGGTTTTCATAACATCACTATCACGGATAATGGTGTTGGTATTCCAGACTACGCGCAAGACCGCCTTTTTGAACGTTTTTATTCACTTCCAAGACCTGATGGCGCCGAAAAGAGTTTTGGCTTGGGTTTGAGTTCTGTCTCTTATACACATCTCCGAGCCCACGAGACGGACTCC
>CAJXUL010000226.1 GCA_913060615.1 uncultured Gammaproteobacteria bacterium
ACGAGATAGGAGTCCGTCTCGTGGGCTCGGAGATGTGTATAAGAGACAGCCATTCGCCCCTGCATTCGACCTGCCAAATTCCACTCGGTTTGCCCATGACGCAGGACATACAAAACCTTAAGTGCCATTAGTGATACGCCTTTTTGCTATTTTGATTATTTTTCATCAGCTTCTAAACTAGAAGCTAGCGTACCCATCTGACATTTCTTTTCTGAAATAAATAGCAGAGATTCAATATGCTTCTCCTGAAACCGATTTTGCCACTGCAGCTCTAATCTAAATAGCGCTGCAGCGACCAACAACATGCGTTATGCAAATTGGAAGTTATCGCCAGTGAATGCGGCAAAGGTGCGATCCAAGTCTTCTTTAGAACCACCTAGTGGCGCAATAATGTGAGTATCAACCCCACCATCAGCGTCTTCTTGGATACGCGCACGTATTTCGTCTTCATTACCAATGATGGCAATTTCATCAATCATTGCGTCGGTCATGGCGCTGGCTGTCATATCTCTATCCTTGGCCGCCCAACCTTTAGAGATGGTTTCTGCCGCCTCATCGTAACCTGCCCATGATAAAAACTTGTTATAAACCGGCGTCGCGTAATAAGGACCAAAGGCTGCACGAAACAAATTACGGCCATACTCTTTATCATCCGTACACAAAACCATGGCGCGATTAACAATTTCAATGTCCGCTGGGTCTTTACCAGCAATCTTTGCACCAATCGCAACGTGCTCCATCATTTTCGGCAAAGCACCTTTAGGCCAGAGGTTAAAAATAACGCCGTCACCTATTTCGGCGGCCATCTCAATCATCTTTGGACGCAGTGCAGCTAAGTAAACGGGTGGAGGGTTTTCCATCGGTGCCTGACGGTAACCACGACTAAACACAGTTTCGCCGTCATAGTCTGTTTTAGCGCCTGACAACATGATTTTTACCAATTCAGCGGTTTCACGCACACGAGTCAATGGTTTTTCTAAAGGAATACCGTTGAATTGACCCATGATAGTTTGGCTAGAAGATCCCAGGCCCATAACAAACCGTCCGGGCAGCAATTGACCAATAACATTAGCAGAAGCTGCTAATACTGAGGGCGAGCGGGTATAAACCGGCGTCACAGCGGTGCCTATACGGATGGTCGATGTTGCGTGAGCGATGCCCGCAACTTGAGTAAGTGTATCTGGCGCACCCGAATCACTGAACCAGGCATCGGCAATGCCATTGTCTTCCGCCCACTTAATACGAGCAACGGTATCCGCTACTCTTGGCCCTGCAGGCAAGGTCACAGCAATTCTTTTAGTCACCGACATACGATCTCCTTCATACTTTATAGTTCAAATAAGTAGATTCGCATTTTGCCCTCTATGAGATCAAGCCGTATCCTTAGTCACAGCAAAATAATTTTCATATTAGTAATCGAGGAAAACATGAGTGACGTAGAACTCACCCCAGTTCGGGAGGCGCACAAATTTGATGCGGCAGCATTAGAGAGCTATTTAAATCAGCACGTAGAAGACTTTGCTGGTCCATTAACCATTAAGCAGTTTGAGGGCGGGCAGTCTAACCCTACCTTCCAGCTCATCACGCCAGCTAGACGCTACGTCTTGCGCAAGCAGCCGCCCGGAGAGTTACTGCCCTCCGCGCACCAGGTCGACCGCGAGTACACGGTTATGGATGGCCTTTGGCAAACGGATGTACCCGTGCCAAAAATGTACTGCTTGTGTGAAGACACTTCAGTTATCGGCACTAAATTTTATGTGATGGAAATGATTGAGGGTCGTTTGTTTAACGAAACCACCATGCCAACAGAGAGCAATGCCACACGCCGTGCGGTCTACTTAGACTTGGCACGCGTACTTGCTTTGCTGCATAAAGTTGATCCCGCTACGGTGGGCTTAGGCGAATTTGGCCGCCCCGGCAATTACTATGAACGCCAAATCGGACGTTGGAGTAAGCAATACATTGCTTCGCAAACCGAAGACATTCCAGCCATGCACAGTCTCATGGAGTGGCTGCCAGAAAATATGCCTGCCACTGTAGGCTCGGTTATCGTTCACGGCGACTACCGCTTAGGCAACGTCCTCATTCACCCAACAGAAGCTAAAATTGTTGCGGTATTAGACTGGGAGCTTTCAACGCTGGGCGACGGTTTGGCAGATTTGGGTTACCTATGCCAGGACTATCATGGCGACGCCTACAATGACGAAGGCTTAGCGAGCGCCGACCTAGAAGGCCTTGGCATTCCTACGGAGGAAGAATTTGTCGCTGAATATTGCAAACATGCTGGACTAGACGGCATCGACAACTGGCCGTTTTATTTAATTTACAACATGTTCAGATCTGCGGGCATTATTCAGGGCGTTTACAAGCGCGGGCTAGACGGCAACGCAAGTTCAGAAAAAGCTTTGGAATATGTAGACGCGGCGCGTCTGCGATCAGAAAGAGGCTGGGCTATGGTCAACGCCAAATAGATCATCCTGAAGACCGGTGAAAGCAGCTAAACCCCATGCACCGTCTTGTGCCAACAAGATGGAGGGGCACCCGCAAAACATTACCGACCGATAAAGGACGAGAGAATACTGATGAACGAAGACGATGAACTTATGCAAGTGGCGTACCTGGACGCGCAGGTACACATGCGGGCGCAATCAATAAAGATGGGATTGTTGCGAGACGTCTCTGCAGTGAGCAAAAGTTCTACCACTTGGGTACAAGACCAACTGGAGAAAGGCCTTCTCGACGGGCTCTCTTTCGAAGAAATATGGCACCTGCACCAGAAAAATAAGGCGAAGCCCCCGCAGGCGTAGCTTGTTTAGCAGGGACCAAGAGCGGTTCTTGGTCTCATATAAACACACTCCGTAAAAACTGGGTTCGTCTTAATTCAATTCAAGACGAGAAAACCCCAGTGTCGACGTTAACGTCTAACCGTTAGAGAATTTCCTCAGCAATAACCTGAAGTGCAGCCGGGTCTTTGCAACCCAACAACATGCTAGACACATGACCATGATTGCCAGCCGTCTTCCAGCGCTGTAGACGTTCACGAATGCGCTCAGCAGGTCCAACAAGTGCACAGGCGTCAATCAATTCTTCCGGAACCGCCGCCATAGCCTCGTCTTTCTTACCTGCCAAATACAGATCTTGAATCTTCACTGCAGCGTCTTCAAAACCTAAGCGCTTGCAGTAGTCGTTGTAAAAGTTCTTGTCACGAGCGCCCATACCACCGATGTACAGCGCCATCATGCCGCGCACAGGCATCATACATTGAGCAACATCGTCACCCATCGAAACGGTCACAAATGGGGCTATCTCAAATTGTGTCAGATCCTTGTCACCGGCCTTATCGAAACCTTTCTGAATTGGTCCTTCAAAAACCGAGTATTGCTCAGGGTCCATCCATACTGGGAAGAAGCCATCGGCAACTTCGGCAGCGGCCGCAACACCGTTGTTGGTAATGGTCGCAGCATAAATAGGAATATCTTCTTCACAATGTAAAATACTCTTCAGTGGCTTGCCCAGACCTGTTGCGCCTTGACCTGTGTAAGGCATTTGGTACATGTCGCCTTCGAATTCCAATGCGCCTTCACGCGCAAAGATATTCTTCATAATCTGAATATATTCACGCAAACGCGTGACCGGCTTGCCGTAAGGTACGCCGTGCCAACCTTCAACCACTTGTGGTCCTGACGCACCGAGACCGACGATGAATCGCCCGCCTGACAACTCAGCCAAGCTCATGGCGGTCATAGCAGCCATTGCCGGAGAACGTGCAGGCATTTGCATGATAGCGGTGCCCACTTTAATGCGGTCCGTTTGAGCCAAAATCCAAGCAGCGGGTGTAACAGCATCTGAGCCATAGGCTTCTGCTGTCCAAATTGAGTCGTAACCCAAATTTTCAGCGTGCTTAATTGAATCCATAGAGATACTGAATTTGCGCCCGGAGTAGCCGGCAATAATTCCCAGTTTCATAACTTTCTCTTCCCTAATAGTTTGTTTCGGTTGTTCGATAAATATTTGCAGTGGACAAAGATACGACAATACATGTGAAAACCATGTCTATGCCCTGGAGCTAAATTTAGCAGTCTATTTGCAAAAAACTGCTTTAACCGCCTGCTTTAAACACCTCTTTTAACCACCTGTTTTAAAAAAGATAGGCCAGAGCGAATAAGACTTTGGTGAATACGGCTACTAAGCCTCATGTTTGCTGGTTAAATAGGCCATTATATCCATAGACTCATACATCCAACTCACCGCCCCATCAACAGATTCTATACGCAAACATGGCACCATACCCCTGCCACCACCTGCCAACAGCTCACGAAAAGCTTGCTGATCTTGGTTGATATCACGCAGGGGTACTTCTATATTATTTTGTTGCAGAAAACTCCTAACCCTATGGCAAAAACCACAAGTGTCAGATTTAAAAAGTTGATATTGTTCGACTGCTTCCATTTCTTTACATCCTAGTGACAATCTGTGAGTCCCTTAGCATATTACATTTGTGACGCATGTGTTCTTGCTTAAGGAAATTCACATTAATGCTTGCAGAATACTCAGGCTGTCTCTTATACACATCTCCGAGCCCACGAGACGGACTCCTATCTCG
>CAJXUL010000227.1 GCA_913060615.1 uncultured Gammaproteobacteria bacterium
TCTGGACGACGACAACGATGGCGCAGCCGACGCAGATGATGCCTTCCCGCTCAATGATGCCGAGACACTGGACACCGACCTAGATGGTATCGGTAACAACGCCGATCTGGACGACGACAACGATGGCGCAGCCGACGCAGATGATGCCTTCCCGCTCAATAATGCCGAAACACTGGACACCGACCTAGATGGTATCGGTAACAATGCAGACCTTGATGATGACAACGACGGTTTCCTTGACGTTAACGACGAACTGCCCTTGAATCCTAACGTTTATGAATTACCAGTCGCCCTACCCCAATCACTTAATGTTGATTTAGCATCCGGTGTGCAAACGTCTATTACAGGCAACCTTGCGTCCACCAGCCAAGAAAGCCGCGCTGTAACATACGCACTAGTAACCGCAGCATCGTTAGGCACAGTAACGTTAACTGATACAACAACTGGCTCTTACACATACCAAACATCAATCAGCACAATTGCGGCTGGCACGGACTCTTTTACGTTCAGGGTCAACGACGGTTTTGTTGACTCTCTAACAATTACGATCTCTATCAGGATCAATAGCGACCCACTTTATCCGCAGCAATGGCACCTTAATAACACCGGCCAGGCTACATTTGCCGATGCTGGCGGCAGTATGGGCGAAGACCTCAACGTAGACACTGTTACTAATGCTGGCACCTTAGGCATTGGCACTATAATTGCCGTAGTCGACGAAGGCATGGAAATTGCGCACCCTGACCTAATCGAAAATGTTGTTGCTGACGGTTCTTATGATTATGTAGAAGCTGATAATGACCCAACCAACCCCGGCATCATAGGAGACCACGGCACCAGTGTTGCAGGGATCATTGCAGCCCGAGGTTGGAACAATATCGGTGTAAGAGGCGTGGCGCCGGCAGCTTCTCTAAAGGGCTTTAACTTTCTTCGCAATCAATCTGTGTCTAATGAAATTGACGCATTGGGCGGCGCCTCAAATGCCCCTTCAGGAGATGTAGATATTTTCAATCTGAGCTTTGGTGTTAACACAACTACTGCGTTTCGATTGAACTCGTCACTAGAAGCGCAGCTGTTAGATGGTGTCACTAATCTTCGATCAGGTAACGGCGCAATTTACATAAAATCTTCAGGAAATGGCTTCAACGGTTTCGTATTTAATGGCACTAGGGTGACCTGCCCCACTGCCACAAATCTCGGACTCAGCTGCCAAAACACTGCTCAAGACCCCATGCATATTGTGCCCTATATCATCGGCGCGGCAGCACTAAACGCCAACGGCACCGCGTCCAGCTACTCAACAGTGGGCGCAACCAACTGGGTATCTGCCCCCGGAGGTGAATTCGGCCAAAACGCACAGTTTTTAGGCTCAGGAAATGGCCGACCGGCGATCATGACAACAGATCAATCTGGTTGTGGCCGGGGCTATGTGCGTAGCGCCAACACTAACCCCGCACCCAATCCAAGAAATGCCTTTGAAGACGGCGGCAACCACGCATTAAATGCCATGTGTAGTTACACTTCCACCTTTAACGGCACGTCCTCCGCTGCACCGAATATAGCCGGGGTGGTCGCCTTGATGCTGTCAGCAAACGCCGATCTGAACTGGCGCGACGTAAAACACATACTTGCTACCACCTCTAGGCAAATTGATGCAGACCGACCTGCGATCGTCGCTACAGGCATCGAATTAGAACCAGCTTGGACAACTAATGACGCAAGTTTAACATTTCATAACGTCTACGGATTCGGCGCGATCGACGCCAGTGCTGCTGTAGCTGCAGCTGAAGTCTATGTGGCGGATAGCTTAGGAACTTTTGATCAAGGAACGATTCGCAACAATAACTTGTCCCGCGTGGTGAACGACGGCGAGACAATTGAGTCAACATTGAATGAACCTGATCAAGGAATAATCGAATTTGTTCGCGTCGAGATCGTCGCTACACACGCATTCCCTAAGGACTGGACCATCGCATTAATCTCTCCGTCAGACACTCGTTCGGTACTGCTGCCTGCCCTAAATGCATACGCAACTTGGCCGGCTTCAGGATTTGAATTGGGTAGTAATGCCTTTTACGGCGAAAACAAACAAGGGGATTGGACATTGGAGGTCACTGATCACGTGGAAGGGGATCTCGGAACACTAACATCCTGGAGCATTAGAATTTATGGACATTAAGCAAAAGACAACGAAGGTCCAGCGTAACGCGCCTAAATATATGAGTGTCGTTATCACAATTTTAGTATTGCTTACGCTGTCTTCAGTGGCAGAAAGATCCACACCTACTAGATACGTAATCGATCAAACCTCATCCGTCAGTTCTATGCAAGACGGCGCCATACAAATGGGCAAACCAGCTAACACCCCTTCATCTGTTGGCTCTAAAACACTCGGTGATGATCAGGCCGAGTACAAAATGGCTTTGGACAAAGAAACTGGACTACGGGTTATTGCCACTCGTGTAATAGAAGCTAAATACAAACCAGATGTTCTAATTGATAGTCAGCTAGACAGCATTGAGTCTACCTATGGCATAACTCTAAAAACCCACTTCCCCAGGCTAAGATTAATTTTTTGCGAAAGCAGTCATTTCAGTAAACTACAAAGCACTATTGATGCACTAAATACTGACGAGCGATTTGAGTATGCGAAGCTTCAGGTTATCGATCACATTAATACGCCGAGATAACCACACCGTTTTTGCTAGACAAAGGCTTTCTAGGTAAGCCCATGAACGGTCGCTAGGCCTTATTGCACCCGCAACTGAATATTCACCAAACCCACATTCTCTGTTCTATCAACACTAATGCGATCAATCAAAAGGCGGTTATTGGTTTCTAAATCCACCATCCAACGCAACGACTGATCAAAAGATTGCGATTGCAAAGAAATGCTAACGCTTCCGTCCTGTTCCGGCTGCAGCCGGTTGAGCTTTAACTGCCTTAGATTAGCTCCGGCTGTAACAAGCGGGATAAGCGATTTCTGCTGAGGCGAGGCCCCCTTACTCAGGCCACTGGCTTGCAACGCGCTCTTATTCAGGCTCACCCAATCGATCAAAGACTGCGCCCGCTCATAGCGCAACGTTTGGCTGTCACGATATTCCAATAACGGCTTCCACATCGCTAGGTAGACTAATGACGCTAAACAAAGCAGCACAATAGCGATAATGACTTTTTGATCCGTTGGGCTTTTTTCCGCATACCAAGCGCCAACACTGCTGCCGCGAAAGAGCTCTGAAATAAATGCAAATCTATTCACTATTTGTACTCCGCAGACAATCTAGCTCGAACACCGTTGCCATCATTATCTGCATTCGTCACTTTGAGTAGTACACCCTGAGTTGAGGCACGTTCTTTCAATGGGTCTAGTTCATTAAAGCCTGGTAAAAGAATTTCAAAAGTGAGTTCCATGCGCTGATGATTGAAACGCAAAGACTGTATTTTGTCGGCGTCAGTAACACCGCCTGCAACCCTAGACAAAAGGTCAATAAAGCCCTGCGCATTCTCGTCACCAATAACTTTCTCACCCAGTTTGGCTTTTAGCCTACGGGTTAGCTGACCGTGACTCACGGGTACGCTGTCACCAGGAAAATATTCTTTATAGAGCGAGGTGGCGTCCATTGACAATTCATCTGCCTTCTTCTCGGCCCAATAACCTTCAACGCCAAATGAGACCATAGCAACAAGTAGCCAGACACCTAACAATCGCAAAATACCTGCTACAGCCCTAGTTGGACCATTTGCCGATGAAGTAACTTTATACTCGCCTTGCAGTAAGTTAATCAAATTAGCTGCATTAAAACGCGAGACCAAATACTCAAAACCACTGCGCGGGTCATTTTCTACCACTACACTGACATCAAGCTGGCTGACCTCAATATCGGTGAGTTCCCCGCCCACACAAACGACTTTTGCTAACGCCATGGTAGAGATAAGACCCAAGACTTCAGACCTTGCCACACTGGCACTTTCGTCATTTGTGGCAATCATGACCTCGCCGTCATTAAAAACCAACGTACAGGTATTAGCCTCTGCGGTAAGCAACTGCCCTTCGGAGATTATATTCCCAGGATAAATTTCCGCGCGACTTAAATAATCCTGCCACTGACTAAGCCGCTGTTTACTAATCAACGCACACTTAACCGACTGCCCAGGGCGGATTTTTTCATGAGCAATATGAAGGTCTTCGATATCACCTGCGACAAATTCTTCTAACGCATAGGGCAAAGCTTTTTTTACAGTGCCTGCAGTGCGACCAGGCACCTCGCAGCCCAAAAGCAGCACCTCATCACCTGGAATAATGGCGACAATATGCTCAGGAGATTCAGGCCAATTGGCGTGGTCACTCTTGAGTAAAGGGAATTCTTGCAACGAACTTGTGCCAGCTTCAACCGATGAATCACTGATCAACCGCCAATGTAACAGCGGCGACTGTTCATCTGTTGCCACAAGTTGGCCATCGCTCTCTTGAACTTCCATTCTAACAAATAACTTCGGCACTATAATTCTCTAATTATCAGCATCTATATCAACCACAACCTTGGACCTGTCTCTTATACACATCTCCGAGCCCACGAGACGGACTCCTATCTC
>CAJXUL010000228.1 GCA_913060615.1 uncultured Gammaproteobacteria bacterium
TACGAGATAGGAGTCCGTCTCGTGGGCTCGGAGATGTGTATAAGAGACAGCATCGAAATGTTTACCTAAGGCTTCTAAATGGCACCTCTTTATATTATTCGTCTCATTTTCCCACTTAGAGACAGAACCATGTTGTACACCAATAATATCTGCAACAGCACGTAAGGACATTCCACTGCTCAAACGCAGCGATTTTAAACGTTGGCCAACACTCATTTACTATTTATCCGTCTTATATTTTAGTCACGGCCTTCGACCGAGCATACTGCAGTAGATCTTAATAAGATACACCCGGCATAACAACAAGAAACACCACATTATTTATTGACATTATGCAATATCGTTAAACCAAGAGTGCTTCCGATATTGAATGAAAACTCGAACAGGCGCGCTGTAGCGAATCTGCCGTTAATTCAGGCACACCATATACTTCAACCGGAACTCCGTGATCGACCTTGATAGCTTGTATGAGCAGATCAAAGTCTCCATCCCCGGATAGAAGAAACATGCGATCTAGATCTGACGCGCTCTGCAGCATATCGATGGTAATACCCACATCCCAATCTCCTTTTGCAGATCCATCAGCCCGTCGAATATAAGGTTTCAATTTTATCGAGAAACCGATGTGCTTCAGCGCGGTTTGGAATTTCCGCTGACTTTCATCATTGCGATCTGTAGCGTAAGCGATTGCAATCATCATTTGCCCACGATTAGACAAAAGTTTCCATAAGGCACGATAGTTAAACTGTCTCCCAAACGTATCTTTCGTCGTGTAGTAAATATTTTGAACATCAACAAAAACACCAA
Source organism: uncultured Gammaproteobacteria bacterium (assembly GCA_913060615.1). Classification (GTDB taxonomy): domain Bacteria; phylum Pseudomonadota; class Gammaproteobacteria; order Pseudomonadales; family Azotimanducaceae; genus UBA4421. The sequence goes on from CAJXUL010000228.1 coordinate 808, forward strand.
TTCTTTCCATGAGTAGTACTCATTATTTTCTAAGGTCGCTCCACAGTTTCGAATAACCATCTGCGCTAGGCTTTCAAGCGCTAAACTACTCTACGCATTCTGATTATTTATCATTATAACCTCGCAACCTTTTTCATCAGAACGGCTCATGATCGCGCCAAAATATTTTTGCATGGAAATCAGTCCATGCCCTGTCGCCTAAACCCTTCTTCCTTTTATCGCCGCCACTGAGAACACATCCGAGGTCTTGTTAGCTTAGCCCCGCCAGCACGGCAAGCCACTTCAAAATTCGCTAATTAGTTTTAACGCAAGTGGCGTCTCAGCTAGCTATATGCGATTAAAGCAGTGAAAAGTGCTGAAATTATTATGCCTACAAATATCCCTCTATAACCAAACAAATAATCTCCCAAGAGTGCAAAGGGAATTGAGAATGCACACATTTGCATTAAGGATATAGCCAGAGGAGGGCTTGGCGAAAAGCGGTAGTAAGAGCCGGACTTCCACAAGGAACTTGCTTCCATACTTTGAGGCACACGTTTGCTTCATGGCATATGCGAAACGAGGTTCCGGAGATGGTGATCCAGCAACTCGGGGGCTGGTCGAATACTGCAATGTTGCAGCGTTATGTTCACATAAAAGATGAGCAAAAACGCAAGGCAGTGCAGGGTTTTGAAGGGATGGTGAAGTGGTCGTAGCTGACCTTTTCACACTTAACATATGCGGATTTTCCGCATATATTGATGAGAACCAATCAAACATATATTATGTTAAATACAATATGTTTGAAAAAGTTAATTAAAAACAATGAGTTACGAGTTCGGGTTTTTCTTCAACTTAACATGTTTTATAGGATTAACATAGATGTCAATTTTGAGTTTCGATAACGGTAGTAATGCCAAACTACGCGACTCTGTCGCACAGAATATTTACAAGCATGAATACGCAAAAATAGTAACGATGGATATGCAGTTTATCCCGCACGAATTAGCAGACGCCTTGATGGAAGCTAGGAAGGATTCGAACACTATAAGTAACGATAACATTTCTTATTTTAGGATGTGTCGCAACAGAAATATGAGAATCAATTAAGCCCCATTATCTCGCGTCGTAACACGTCTAGTCTACGAAAAACCTAGTCTAAGAATATATTGATCGTCATTGAACATGAACTCAGCCACTGCGATGCGCGACTCGCCACCGTAGGCGTAAAAAAGATATATTTTTTCATGTTCAGTTAAGGGTTCATTTATAAAAACAGACGGGTCGCGCAGCTGATTTACAGGGCCGTAAGTCTTGCTGCGCTTCGAGGGAAACAGTAGTGCCCCTGCCCCTTTCCATGACTCAGAGCACTTTGTATTGAGATTTAAACTTTACGATTTTTGGTAATAGTTAGGTCATAGCCCTGCTCATCAGAACATGTCATTACGGCGTCAAAGGATTCCTGAATAGATGCTCCGGATTCAGCCCATGCTTTGTCGCCCATCGCCTTCTCAGTTTTATCGCCCCAAAAATTCGTCCACATCAAATCAAATTGAGGTGGCACTCCATTGTGTCGCTCCCCAACTGCAGCGTCAAAATCGGGTATTTGAACAAGAAAGTTGTAGGAAGTCGGCCCAACTTCAGTCTCGAATTCTTGCAAAAACTCGGTATACGAACCCATAACTACCTTTCTCAGATCGGCGGCCTTATTACCCTCATTAAATGAGCAAAACTGATAACCAGCATACGCTATTGCATCTTCAGTTGACGATTGCTTGGAGGCTTGCCGAGGCTGGTAGACGTCAAACCCATAAACATTAGCCCAATCAACACCGCCACATATCTCAACGCCTGCGAAATTTTCATTCAGTTTTTCTTCGATACCTGACTCTTGATATGTTATCCATCCTGCATTTCGAGCATCCTTATCAGGCCACATAAGCAGCGTTAAGCTGTCAAAGCTCTCTGAGGACCAGCCTACGGGTTTTAGGTTCGCGCTCATTAATTCGTCCATGCCGAGCTCCGAAACAGACTCGGACCAGAGAGCGTCTCTAGCAACTAAATTATCCGCAGTGGCATTCTCGCCGTTTGAGCACCAAACGAATTCATTATAACGAGCAGGTGATGAAGCCGCTTCTTCGACTTCCTGTGGATCTACAGCTGCGCTCTTCGTATTCTCCTGATTCACCCCTTGACCGCAGGCTACAAGCGAAAAAACCGCCATAACCGAACCTAATTTTATAATATTCATCGCTGGCTCTCCTCTGAAAATGATTATTAGTCATAACAGACATTTATGATTTATACAAATGCTGGACAACCAGCTATGTCTCCTATAGATTTTTCCTTTATATTGCCTCTTGGGAGGCCAGCAGATGCCAGAAAGATTTAGGATCATCGCGCTAACAATGGCCGCCGTCTTCATTTGTTATATAGACCGGGTCGTCATCTCTCTTACCATCATTCCAATGGGCGCCGAACTTGGATGGAGTAATACTGAGAAGGGCATTGTTCTTGGCTCGTTTTACCTTGCTTATATGGTGACCCAAATCTACGGAGGGATCTTATCGGACAGAATCGGTGCAAAAATTGTGCTGGGCGTCGGTCTAATTACCTGGTCTCTGTTCACCTTAGTAACTCCTCTCGCCGCCGCCGCGGGCTTCACAATCTTGATCCTTGCAAGGCTAGGCATGGGTTTGGGAGAAGGCGTCACCTTTCCGGCGTGGCACAGTCTTTATGCTAGATGGATTCCCAAGGGCGAGCGCTCAAGATCCGTTGCTGCGACGAACAGTGCCATACCGCTAGGAACAATATTCGGTTTGGTCGTTACGCCGATCATCATCACCAAACTTAGTTGGCAATGGGCATTTTATTTATATGGGGCCGTAGGATTTGTTTGGTATTACTTCTGGAGTAAGCAAGTAACCTCTTCTCCAGCAGAATCTGCAACTATTTCTGAGGAAGAATTGACTTATATTGCAGACAACGCACCTGCTACTGGCCCCGGCGAAGATCTAAGTTGGAGAGTATGGCTATTTAATAGACCGCTTTGGGCAATTGCCGTTGCGCATTTTTGCAACAACTACACCCTTTTTGTCTTCTTGTCTTGGCTGCCAACATTCGTAAACGAGAAGCTTGGGATTGAACTTGCTGCAGTAGGCGTCATAGCAATGCTTCCGCATATAGCCAGCTTCTTCTCTGCTAACCTTGGCGGATACTTCGCCGATAATCTCATTGCACGTGGCGTTAACCTTCTCACCGTTAGAAAACTGTGTAACACATTGGCCTTTGGCGGCTTGGCAACGTGCCTTTGTTTGGTGCCGCAATTTACTACGACCTTTGGTGTGATGGCTATCATCTGCGTAGGCAAGTTGTTCAGTGGTTTCGGTGCCGGAGGATATATCGTCAATCACGCTGATATCGGACCTAAACATACTGGCAGGTTGATGGGTGTAACTAATACCTTTGCAGCCATTCCAGGTCTCGTTGGTGGAATACTAACAGGCGTAATCCTCGATGTGACAAACTCATGGGATATGGTTTTTTACGTTACAGCAGGTGTTACATTTTTTGGTGGAGCATTTTACTTTTTGTTTGCAAGCACTGATAAACAATTTGATTAACTGCAAAGCCTATTACGGCCTGACTTTTAAAGTTTGCACCGCTTCCACAGTAGTTAAAATTTGCCGCAGAAGTAGCGCAGGAAAACCTCCCCAGCCCCTGTCTCTTATACACATCTGACGCTGCCGACGAATAGAGAGGTGTA
>CAJXUL010000229.1 GCA_913060615.1 uncultured Gammaproteobacteria bacterium
CTCTATAATTTCTTGCTGACGCGCCTCCGACATTTTGCGTATGCCGTCAATATCCCCGCGAGAGGGTTTTTGCTGATTATCCAACAATGCCATGTCCCCGGTAATGTGGGCCATGGTCACCAATAAGGTGGGAATGTTGGCGCTGGCTAATTTCTCGCGCAGCTCATTTCTATTTATTTTTTTTAGCGACACAACTCAATCCTTAAACATTCAACTACTATTCAACTTATGCTCAACTACTGCTCAACTTTTACCCAAGCAATAAAAATCGGCAAACCACCGCGGGGCTAATACCGTGGGTTCACTAGGACTACAGTTACTGTAAACCGTTAGAAATCTCAAAGGCTTGAGCCGTTTGTTTCTGCAAGTCTGGTGACAGCAAGTATTCAGCAGCTGTCATGGCCATTGCCTTAGCGCCGTCCAATGCCGCTGCATCGCCTTTTTCCGAGCGTGCCCACTTGGCAAACTCTGGGTTGTGAATCACCACGTTAGGCGGCGCAACAGCCAGCATGGGATGAATTGAGGGTAATCGATAACTGACATTACCCATATCCGTACTGCCAGCACCAAACTTACTGCCTTGGTCCATAGGCAAAAATTCACGGCCTAAAGTCTCTGCGTGAAATTGAAATCTATCCGCCAACGGCCAGTTTGTGTTCAAGTCCAAATAATCTACATTGGCCCAATTCACTTCAACCGTACAACCACTGCCGGTGGCACCGGCTTCAAAACAAGCTTGAACGCGAGGCTTCAAACGAGCCAGCGCCTTCTCGTCAGCGGCCCGAACATAAAATTGGCCCACAGTACGGTCCGGCACAATATTCGGCGCTTGACCGCCTTCTTCAATAATCCCGTGAATGCGCTCACTAGATTTAATGTGCTGACGCAAATTAGAAATAGCTTGGTAGGCTAACAGCAGGCCGTCTAGAGCATTAATACCTTTATGCGGCATAGCTGACGCGTGCGACGCTTTACCGTGGTAAACCACCTCCACTTCAGCAATACAAATACTCGGCATGGTGCCTAAGTTGACCCCAGCTGGGTGAATCATCATGGCCGCATCCACGCCTTCAAATGCACCAGCGCGAGCCATCAACTCTTTACCGCCACCGCGCTCTTCAGCCGGCGTGCCAATCATGCGAATTCGTCCAGGCAACAGCGCAGACACAGCGTTCAGAGCCATAGTCGCGCCGAGGGCGGCCGTGGCTATGAGATTGTGGCCACAGGCATGGCCGATACCAGGCAGTGCGTCATATTCGGCGAGAATGGCCACTGTGGGCCCAGCGCCAAGGCCATTATCAAAAGACGCCTCAAACGCAGTATCAAGGGTGAATACCCCGGTTTCAGTCTTTAAACCAAAGTCATTCAACGACTGCGTCAGCGTCTGGCATGCAAAATGCTCTTTAAAGGCTAACTCTGGCTTGCCGTGTATTGCGTGGGAAACATCTAGCAGCTTAGCCGCCTGCTCATCTACCGCCACATTGATGGCTTGATATATTTTGTCCGACATAGTGTGCCTCGTTGTGTGCCTCGTTTGCGCCAAGCGCCGATTTAGTAGCCCGTCGCTTATCTGCTTTTAGTTTGCCTTTTTCTCTGCTCGTTTGTCCGCTCGTTTGTCCGCTCGTTTGGATAGGTGAAGGGATCAAAACCATTCAGGCGAGCCTTCAATTGACCGTATTTTTCATCTGTAAACTGCGGACCTAGGACCTTAATACTACTGCCATCAGGCCACACTTGCAGCACTAGACTTTGCAACAATTGGTGCGTCGTGCTCAACGAAATGCGCCTGAAAAGCACAAATATTTTCTCTAGACACAGCCAATCTAATCCTGCATCTGTTACTTTATCTCATCAGTTTTGAGAGTGTATTTGGGGAGTGGCGAATGTTAGTAAATATAGATAGATACCAAATGGCCGTGGCCGACAGCGATGCCTGCGTCAAAGCTTGGCAACACCTTTTGGGCGCTGAGCTTGCGGGTACAGACGAAATCCGCCACCTCAACGCAACTAGAACACGTCTACGCCTAGGTAAAGGCTTTATTGAGATTCTTCAGCCTCAAGGCCCCGGTATAGTGGCAGACGCAGTGGCAGCTCGCGGATCCCACTTTTTTGCCGCTGGTGCATCTACCAATGATATGTCCGGTGTTGCCGCTCAATTGGCAAAATTTACTGACAACGTGCTGACCGAATCTGGCCAGATGTACGTGCTCGGTGCAGATGTCGGCATTCCCGGTCTGCGATTGGTCATTAGCGAGCATGAAGAAAGACCTAGTGTTGGCGCAATTGATTACATCTACGAGGCCACTCTGCTGGCGGCAGACGCCCAGCAACAAACCGAGCGCTTTGCTGAGGTGTTCAACTTGGACGCGCAGTCTTTTGTCAATATTGACTCACCACGCTTCGGCTATAACGGCACGCTGACCCTCTTTAAAGAGCGTGAACTACATCGCTTTGAAGTCATTAGCCCGATTAACCCAGAAACTACTATGGCGCGCTTTTTCCAAAAAATTGGGCCGTGTCTCTACATGGGTTTTGCCGAGACCAATGAGCTTTGGGACATAGAGCAAAAAGCCAAAGCCAGTGATTTGGGCATGACCATTGACCGTCCTGACGAGCGCAGCGAAGCACTGGTTGCGGATCAAATTTGGCTGCACCCAGGGACACTGGGCGGCATGATGCTGGGCCTTTCGCGGCCTTCAATGGCGTGGTCTTGGTCCGGTAGCCCAGAACGGGTAACAAGCGTTTCCTAACAACAGCATTCATTCAGAAATTCAACTAAACAGATAAATCCATAATAGGGAGAACACTATGGAAATGATGAATAGAGTCGCGGTAATTACTGGCGGCAGTGGTGGCATTGGTAAGGCCATGGCCAAAGCATTTTTAGCCGAAGGCGCAAAAACGGTGGTACTTGCAGATTTAAACGCTGACGCCGTTAACGCTGCCGCTGTTGAGATTGGTTGCTCAGGCAAAACTTGCGACGTAACTAATGAAGCTCAAGTTGCAGCCCTTGTTAACGAGACCATTGCAGAGCATGGCAAGATCGATCTGTTTTGCTCCAATGCTGGCGCTGGCGGCGCAGGGCTGCTCACTGACGCTGAAAATGAAGTTTGGCAAATGCAGTGGGAACTTCATGTAATGTCGCATCTTTATGCTGCAAGAGCGGTTTTACCTAGCATGATTGAGCGTGGCGAAGGTTACTTACTCAACACCGCCTCAGCCGCTGGTTTGCTGGCGGCTATTGGCACCGGACCCTACACCGTGACCAAAGCCGCAGCGGTAAAAATGGCTGAATTTTTGTCAATTACCCACGCAGACGATGGCATTAAGGTTTCTGTGTTATGCCCACAAGGTGTGAATACAGCAATGGCACCTAGAAGCTTAGGCGACGGACAGACAGACGGCATTATTGAGCCTGAAGAATTGGCGCAATGCGTAGTGGATACCATTAGAGAAGAGCGCTTCTATGCCCTACCGCACCCAGAGGTTGAAGAGTACGTAAGGCGTAAAGGCGATAACATCGACAGGTGGTTGCTAGGCATGCAGCGCCTACGCAAGCGTTCCGTAGACGGCAGCTAGCAGCACGCTACTAGCGCAAGGCGCAACAACAAACGCCAGCCTAATTGTTGTTGATGTAAATAGTTGGCACAAAAAAAGCCCAACAAGCGGATCTTGTTGGGCTTTTTATTTTTCAGTTTCTAGCAATCTGTACCCGCCTCAACAACCAAGGCGAGCTGAGCGCAAAACTGCTAAATCAAGTCTTATGCACAAAGCCCGCCATCAATGACCAATTCGGTACCAGTCATATAACGAGATTCGTCACTGGCAAGAAATAGCACACCATTTGCTATATCAATTGGATAACCCAATTGGCCTGTGGGCACCGCAGTTTCAGCCATATTGTCTAGATCAAACGTATTCAACCCTGCTTCCTGCAGTTCAGGATTAATTTTATCCCAAATAGGCGTAGCAATAATGCCAGGGTGAACCGAGTTAACTCTGATTGGCCATCTGTTTTGCGCACACTCTAACGCCACACCTTTACTGAATATTCTAACTCCGCCCTTGGTAGCATTATAAGCCGCCAACATTGCTGCGCCTTTAATACCAGCAACCGAAGAAATATTAATAATAGAACCGCCGTCTTCAGTATCGCGCATAACCGGAATACTGTGTTTAACGCCCATAAATACGCCGTCTAAGTTAATGGCCTGCTGGCGCTGCCACTCACCTAATGTCATATCTACAATGCTGCCGCCAATACCAATACCTGCATTATTAACCAACACATTCAGCCCGCCATAAGTGGCTTTAACATGCTCAATTGCAGCTTCCCACTCAGACTCACTGGTTACATCGTGATGCAAATAAGATGCAACACCTGTCTCTTATACACATCTCCGAGCCCACGAGACGGACTCGTATCTCGTATGCCGTCTTCTGCTTGAAAAAA
>CAJXUL010000230.1 GCA_913060615.1 uncultured Gammaproteobacteria bacterium
ACTAAAAAACTAAAAAACTAAAAAACTAAAAAACTAAAAGGTGAGGCTACGCAAAATCTGCCCCACTTTGACCAGCGCGGCAAAAACCAGAACAAAAGAAAAAACAAAGACATGCAAAAAAACCCAGCTTGGACAGTGAGCATTGCCAGGCTGGCGTTCAGTTTTTTGCACTAACCGCTTCTACACTAACCACTTCTGCAATAACCGCTTCTGCAATAAAAGTTATACCTGTTTTACCGCAATCTGCTCAGCAATCTTCTTCGACCAAATCTTTGGTCCCTCAATGTGCACAGACTCACCGGTGGAATCTACACTCACTGTCACGGGCATATCTTTCACTTCAAACTCGTAAATGGCTTCCATACCCAACTCTGGGAAAGCCAGCAGGGTAGATTTAGTAATAGCCTTAGCCACCAAATAAGCCGCACCGCCCACAGCGATCATTGAAACCGCCTTGTTATCACGAATGGCATCTATGGCAATCTGCCCTCGCTCAGCCTTACCAATCATGCCGGCAAGACCGGCTTTTTCTAACATGGTGCGTGTGAACTTATCCATGCGCGTTGCGGTGGTTGGTCCGGCTGGGCCTACCACTTCATCACGGACCGGATCAACTGGCCCTACGTAATAAATAATCCGATTGGTGAAATCTACGGGCAATGGCTCGCCGCGATCGATCATGTCCACCAACTTTTTATGCGCTGCATCACGTCCGGTGAGCATTTTGCCTGACAGCAACAGTGTATCCCCAGACTTCCATGTGTGAGTCTCCTCTGGGGTCAGTGTGTCTAGGTTTACTTTCTTAACATCACTGCCTAGTTCAAATTCAATCTCGGGCCACTCAGCCATGTCTGGGGGCGTGAACTCCGCTGGCCCTGAACCGTCTAAAGTGAAGTGAATGTGCCGAGTAGCCGAACAATTGGGAATAATTGCCACCGGCTTGTTCGCAGCGTGAGTTGGATAATCTTTCACCTTAACGTCTAACACAGTAGTTAAGCCGCCTAAGCCTTGAGCGCCAATACCTAGACCATTGACCTTCTCAAACAACTCCATACGCATCTCTTCAAGATGATTAGATGCGCCTCGTTCCTGTAGTTCGTGCATGTCCAAAGTTTCCATCAAGGACTCTTTGGCCATTAACATGGCTTTTTCTGGCGTGCCGCCAATGCCCACACCAAGAATGCCGGGCGGGCACCAACCTGCACCCATTGTTGGTACAACACTGAGAATCCAATCCACCACAGAATCAGAAGGGTTGAGCATGGCAAACTTCGCTTTCGCTTCACTGCCGCCGCCTTTGGCTGCTACTTCAATTTCTAACTTATCGCCTGGGACAATTTTGGTGTGAATGACCGCTGGGGTATTGTCCTTGGTGTTCGCGCGTGCGCCGTCTGGTTCAACCAAAACCGAGCCACGTAAAACGTTATCTGGATGGGTGTATCCGCGCCGCACGCCTTCATTAATCATGTCGTCTAAAGACAGCTCAGAATCCCACTGCACGTCCATGCCCACAGACATCAGCACGTTAACAATGCCGGTGTCTTGGCAAATAGGCCGTTTACCCAGCGCACACATGCGCGAGTTCACCAACACTTGGGTCAGCGCGCCTTTGGCGGCCGGAGACTCTTCTCGCTCCCACGCACCGCGCATGGCTCGAATGAAATCGGTTGGGTGATAATAAGAAATAAACTGCAGTGCATCAGCAATGCTTTGAATAAGGTCTTCTTGCTTAATAATGGTCATTGATTACTCCGTATGATCCACAAATAAATTAACTGATGCCGGCTCTTTTCTGGCCTTAATCTAATAAGGCCACTAGCCCCGGCACTTCACAAAATTGTTCTACATCGGCTTTTTTGCTGACATATTGGTTGCGGTTCGCACCGGCGCACCAGCTGGGCATGACCATAGAATAAAGCCCACTGCCGCCAGCCATAAGCAGCAGTATATCTTCTGGCTTGGTAAAGCACTGATAGGTATCGCTCTTTATGCGCGCGGCAAAGTTGGCAGAAAAATAGCTCAACTGCTGGGTTGGGTAATGGGTCAGTTCCCACAACTTAGTAATAATTGCCTGCCGATCTAAACCATTGTCATGCAAAATTTTTGCATGCTCTGGATTCAGCACCACCACTGCGCCACCGCCGGTTAACACCGCATTATTGGTCGCCATATTGGCCAAGCCAATAGCGAGCACTTCGAGCAATTTATTCACGTCTTCTGGGTCGTCCGCGTCGCCACTGTACATGACTGAGTGCGGGGCTTCTGCGCCAATCACCGTGACCACAGTATCGTCTGGGGCAAAGCCTAACTCTGTATGCATTGGCGCAAAAGGCGAATGCTCTTCGTCTTCGGCCAAGCAATAGGTGAATTTGCCAGGATGCCCAAGCAATGCCATGTCGGATTCTCCCGGACGCGCACCACCAATGTTAATCATGCAAAGACGCAGCGCACGACCAATGCTGGCATTGGCTCTATGCCCAGGACCCAGCGCACCAAAGCCCGAAGCCACTGGTCCACAACTGTGCCGACCGGGGCCGTTGACCAAAATCAGCGGCGCCGTGCAATGGGTTGTAGATTGCATTTCGGCCAAGTCAAAGAGCGGATCAAGTACCGCATTAACCGCGCCCATAACAATGGGCATGTGGTCGGGCAAACAACCGGCCATAACTGCTGCAGTGGCTACCTTGCCCACCGTGGCCGCACCATTCCCGGGGCCCATATTGCCCAATTGTAAATCTGCATCCAGTCCTGTGGCCAAAACCAAAGCTTCAACCCTTTCTGGAGTTGGAATAACCACTGGCAGACCATCTGTGCAGCCTGCCTCGTGCAACATTTCTAGCGCCGCACTCTCATCAATCGCTTGCATCAGTTCAGTCATTTTTGAGACCACCAATAATAGCTGCCACCATAGTCTCGGCCACGCTGCGCAAATGTGCGCTGCCGGTACCCGCCAATGGATGGGGCAGTTGTACTCTTGGGAATGCAGGCATGCCCAATGCTTGAGCAACGAAGTTGCCCTGGGGCCAAAAATCTTCTGTCACTAGAGAGACCGCTGGGATGCCTAGTCGAGCTGTATTAATGCCGTCACGCACGGTGCCGGTAGTACAGCTGCCTCAGTGCCCGTAAGCGGCGACAACGGCCTGGCAACTTTTGCGTATATCTTCCAGCATGCTCTGCGGCGCTGAGATAGAGGCATTGCCTTTGTTCCAAACCTTAATTTCAAGGCCCGGTAATTGTTCTTTAAAGACGTCGCCAATGTGACGCAAAAAGTTCTCCGAATCTGGAAAACCATTGGCCAACAAACCTAGTGTAATGCCCCGGCCTTCGTTGGCGGTTACATCGCAGCTGAGCTCATAGGCCTCTTCACTTTGGGATTTCTCCCCTCTTGGATCATGAAAACTAATCATAATGCGCCTCTCTCTTTAGCACTTATAAAAATGTAGTACTTATAAAATGTAGTACTTATAAAAACAAATATGACCCACACAGGGTCACAGTGGCGACAGCCAAGCCGCTGGGAGATCTACTCAGAGAAATGGCTGTGATTGCCCATAGTCTACTCAAGCTGAAACACTTTTGCTGCACAAACAGTACACTAGAGCACATTACGAATCGGCATTACGCAGAGGAAATTCATGTACAGCAAGAGCATTGCCAAAATCACGGCTCAACTAGCCACACCTAGGCACCTAGCCAAAGTACTCTTAAGCATTGGCCTAACTGCTTGTGTTGTGGGTTTAAGTGCCTGCGCCGAGCCGCCAAAAACCGGCGCGGAACTGGCGCAGTCTTTGCTCATTATCGACACCCACATCGACGTGCCCTACCGCCTAAAACTGTCCTACGCAGATGTCAGTCGCGCCACAGACAGCGGCGACTTTGACTACCCCCGAGCCATAGATGGCGGTTTGAATGCACCGTTCATGTCCATTTATATCCCGGCCAAAGTGGATGAAGCCGGTGGCGCATTTGCTCTCGCAGATGAGCTTATAGACGACATGGAAAGTTTGGCAGAGTCAGCGCCAGACAAATTCGCCATTGCCACGTGTAGTGATGACCTACAAAACCACTTCGAGAACAACCTCATTTCTCTGCCACTAGGCATGGAAAACGGCGGACCAGTGACTCAATCAGAAGACGCGCTAGCGCACTTTTTTAACCGAGGCATTCGCTACATTACGTTGGCGCACAGCAAGTCGAATAAGATCTCGGATTCGTCCTATGACACAAATGAAGCTTGGATGGGGCTTTCGCCTTATGGCGAAGAATTGATCACGCGTATGAATGACCTCGGCGTGATGATTGATGTCTCGCACATCTCCGACGCAGCTTTTGAACAGGTTATAGAAATCAGCAAGGCACCGGTTATTGCCTCACACTCGTCACTGCGCCATTACACCTGTCTCTTATACACATCTCCGAGCCCACGAGACGGACTC
>CAJXUL010000231.1 GCA_913060615.1 uncultured Gammaproteobacteria bacterium
GAGATAGGAGTCCGTCTCGTGGGCTCGGAGATGTGTATAAGAGACAGGTACTGCTGCCCGCTGACCACCTTCTACCAAAACTTTAACGGTGCCGTCGGGTAGTTTTAGTAACTGCAAAATGCTCGCTACGGTACCCATAGCATATAAATCACCGGGTTCAACCTCTGACTTTTCAGGGTCAACCTTGGCAACGAGGAAAATTTGCTTGTCGTCGGCCATGGCGGCGTCTAGTGCTTCAATGGAACTGGCCGTACCGACAAAAAGTGGGTGTACTCCATGGGGGTACACGACCATATCCCGTAAAGGTAAGACCGGAAGAAAATCTACAGTGTCATCTGGCATAATTTCTCTCTAAATACTCAAATAGCTTGCTCTAACAATGCGGTCATAAAGCCAAAGCTCAAGGGCTCAGGCCTTTAAAATGTGGGAATTAATTTGGGCTGATCTAGACGTGCTATAACCGAGGAGAAAGTAGGCTCTCCGCTCGCTACACCTGCGAGCGGCACTAATCCGGCAAACAAAAATTGCTGGTAAGGATTAATCCTCTTCGGCAACTTTTGCTTGTTCTAGATTTTCGTAAATCAACAAAGGCTCACTCTCGCCCTTGATCACACTCTCATCGATCACTACCTTGCTCACGGATTCTGACGCAGGCAGCTCGTACATTGTGTCTAACAAGACCGATTCAAGAATAGAACGCAGGCCTCGAGCGCCAGTTTTGCGCTCAGTTGCCTTATCGGCAATAGCACGCAAGGCGTCTTCGCGGAAATCGACATCTACGCCTTCCATCTCAAACAATTTGGTGTACTGCTTAGTAAGAGAGTTTTTCGGTTCAGTCAAAATTCTGATCAGCGCATCATTGTCCAATTCACCCAGAGTAGCGACAACAGGTAAACGACCAACAAACTCTGGAATAAGTCCGTAACGTACTAAATCTTCTGGCTCTACCGAACGCAAAGTTTCACCAATGCTTATACGGTCCGCATCACCTTTCACCTGGGCACCAAAACCAATGCCAGATTTGTCAGAACGATCAGAAATCACACGATCGAGACCAGCAAAAGCGCCGCCGCAAATAAATAGAATCTTTGATGTATCTACCTGCAAAAATTCTTGCTGAGGGTGCTTACGCCCACCTTGTGGTGGTACAGAGGCAACTGTTCCTTCGATTAGTTTCAGCAGAGCTTGTTGAACGCCCTCACCAGATACATCTCTGGTAATAGATGGGTTATCTGACTTGCGCGAAATCTTATCAATTTCGTCGATGTAGACGATACCCACTTGAGCACGCTCAACATCATAGTCACACTTCTGGAGCAGCTTTTGAATGATGTTTTCTACGTCTTCACCCACATAACCTGCTTCTGTAAGCGTGGTAGCGTCAGCAATAGTGAAAGGTACATCAAGCATTCTGGCCAAGGTTTCAGCCAACAGTGTCTTACCACAGCCCGTTGGACCGATAAGCAAAATATTAGATTTCGACAACTCAACGTCATCTTTCTTAGCGCTATAATTAAGACGCTTGTAGTGATTATAGACAGCAACAGACAGCACTTTCTTAGCGTGTTCTTGGCCGATCACATACTCATCGAGCGTTTTATTGATCTCAGTGGGCACAGGTAACTTGCTGGTTTCACTAGACTGCGCGGCCTCTGAGACCTCTTCTCTAATGATGTCGTTGCACAACTCAACACATTCATCACAGATAAAAACAGAAGGTCCAGCAATTAGCTTGCGCACTTCATGTTGGCTTTTGCCACAAAACGAACAGTACAATAGCTTGCCTGAGTCGTCTCCTTTGCCATTTTCTTCCGACATAGTTTCTATATCCCATTACTCTGGCCAAGTATCAGTGGCTAAATTTGCGCACCAATACCCTGCCTTTCACATTCCATTCTCGCGTCTTTGCGGCACTAGCGCCACGGCACGAGAATATTCAATCCTGATAACATTGCTTGCTCAGGACGTTTAATGCAAGCCCGCAGGCCTGCCGAAAATATCCTAATCTTTCGCCGACTCAGCCGTGTCAGTGCGACTTTGTTGCACCTGATCTACAAGGCCGTACTCTTTTGCAGCATCCGGGCTCATCCAAAAGTCTCTATCGGTATCTTTTGCTACCGTTTCAACGTCCTGACCAGTGTGCTTTGCAATAATGTTGTTTAATTGCTCACGCATTAGCAATATCTCTTGCGCTTGAATTTCAATATCTGACGCAACTCCGCGCGATCCACCTGAAGGCTGATGCAACATCATGCGCGAATTAGGCAGTGCGTAGCGCTTACCAGGCGCACCCGCTGCCAGCAAGAATGCACCCATACTAGCAGCTTGACCCACGCACAACGTGCTGACGTTGGGTTTAACAAACTGCATAGTGTCGTAAATAGATAGACCAGCAGTCACCGACCCACCGGGAGAATTGATGTAAAGATTAATGTCTTTATCTGGGTTTTCCGATTCTAAAAACAACATCTGCGCGACCACTAAGTTGGCCATGTGGTCCTCAACAGGGCCCACCAAAAAGATGATTCGATCTTTCAGCAACCTAGAATAGATGTCGTACGCGCGTTCGCCACGAGCAGTCTGCTCTACGACCATAGGGACCATGCCCAAGCCTTGCATTGGTTGCGTTAATTGATCTCGAATATCTGACATTTTTTTCTCCAAGTTTGCCGGCGTCAACCGGCAAATACTGCGCTTATCTAATAATCACTATTGCCTAATCGGCACCCTACTTTTCAGCTTCAGCTTCAGCTTCTTCTTCGCTGGCATCTTCGGGCGCAGCAATAGCAGCTCCGCTGATCACGTCTGCATAGCTAGAAACTACTTCTTCTACACTCGCTTGATCCATAATGAGGTCTACTACCTGATCTTCAAGTACAGCCATTTCAATATTATTCATCTGCTCAGGATTACTTCGATACCATTCAATAACTTGATCTGGCTCGCCATAAGGTGCAGCAATTTCTTCTAATCGGGCGTCTATCTTTGCAGGGTCCGCAACCATCGCCTTGCTGGTCATGATTTCATTCACAACAAGTCCCACTTTCACGCGCTTTTCAGCCTGATCTTGGAACAATGCATCTGGCAAATCTAGCTGTTGAGCCTGGCCCGGAGGCATTTGAAATTGGCCCATCATCTGGTCTTTAAGAACATGAATTTCTCGGTGCACAACATCGTGAGGCAACGAAAAATCATGGATTTCACTCAGGCCATCCATAGCTTGCTGCTTAACCTGATTCTTAATCGCAGAATCTAATTCGCGCGTCATATTGGCTTTCACTTCCGTGAGAAAAGCCTCTTCGGTGGTTTCATCAATACCAAACTTCTTGAAGAATTCTTCGTTCATTTCCGGTAACTGAGTCTCTTTAACGTCAATTACCTTTACACTGAACTGAACGGTCTTGCTTTGCATGTCCTCTGCTTGGTAGTCGTCTGGGAATACAGCGTCAAAAGTTGACTCTTCACCAGCAGATAAACCCACCACTCCTTTGTCGAAGTCAGCAATCATTTGGCCTTTGCCAATGGTAAAAGCCATGCCTTCACCGCATGCAGATTCCACACGCTCACCGTCTAAAGTACCTTCAAAATCGACGGTAATTTGATCGCCATCGGCAGACGCACGCTCTACTACTTCTTGCGTTGCATTTTGCTCGCGCAACTTAACGATCATGTCGTCCAAATCGGTGTCAGTAATATCGGCAGACGGGCGTTTAACTGCAATCTTGTCGAAATTAGCCAACTCTACCGATGGAAAAACTTCGAATGTCGCGGTGAATTCAAAATCTATGCCTGGATCCATTTTGATTACGTCTAACTTAGGCGAACCGGCTGGGGTTAAAGACTCCTGCTGCACAGCTTCGACAAAGCTACTCTGCATTAGTTCTCCAGCTACTTCAGCGCGAATGGCACTGCCATAACGCCGTCTGACTTCCTTTAATGGAACCTTGCCAGCTCTAAAGCCGGGGATTTTTACTTTGCCACGAGCGTCTTCTAAGCGCGCCGCTATCTGGTCTTCAAACTGATCGCCGTCGATGGTTATGGTTAATCTACGTTCAAGACCTGTCATTGTTTCAATGGATACGTTCATTCTCTAATTCATTCGAGGTGGATTCAAAAGAAATGGGCTAGCCAACAGGTTTCACACCTATTGCCTATTAAGTGCAAACTGGTGCACCCCCTACCAAAAATTGTTGTGACTTACGCAACCGCATAGGTCAAATCGCGCCCTATCTTACACCACGATTCATGCAAATGTTTTAGAAATGTTCACCTTTCGTGCGCGGAGTTAGACAACTGGTTACGGTGTCTACTATTGGTCTCATTTTCTAGGCGTGACAGCGCAGAACCGCCAGTCAACCCTTTACCAACTGTCTCTTATACACATCTCCGAGCCCACGAGACG
>CAJXUL010000232.1 GCA_913060615.1 uncultured Gammaproteobacteria bacterium
GGATAAATACCCCAACGAGGGCTATGCGCTAGGCTTGCGTAAGCGGTTAAGCCTACTAACGCCAACCAAATTCTTTGCATCATGCATAACGGGCAAGGGCTGAGGCCCATGGCATGTTCCATGACTAAGCCAATGCACAGTAGACCGCCACTAAGGATGCAAATTGCTAAAGCCCACTGTTCAGATTTCCAAGATTCCAACATCAGATATTAACCACTACTTTTCCAACGGCCCTTCTTTCGGCCAAACAATTAAGTGCTAGGGCGTACTCTTCTAGAGCGTACTCGGCACCGATAAGTGGGCTGATTTTACCAGCCTCGAACATAGACATTATTTCAGCGAAGTTTTGTGCGTTGTCATCCGGGAAGCGGGCTGAAAATGCGCCATAGAATACGCCTACTATTTGGCAGCTCTTTAATAGAACGAGATTTGTAGGTACACGAGGGATATCGCCGCCAACGAAACCTACGACTAAAACGCGACCATACCAATTTATTGACCGCATGCACTGGTCAAATAGAGGTCCGCCGACTGGGTCATAGATTACATCAGCACCCTTGCCGCCGGTTAACGCTTTAACCTTATCTTTTAGTTCACCGTCACTGTAGTTGATTAATTCATCAGCGCCGGCAGTTTTTGCAACAGCTAGTTTTTCGTCGGTAGATGCCGCAGCGATCACTCGAGCACCCATAGCTTTGCCAAGTTCTACTGCGGCTAGGCCTACTCCGCCTGCGGCGCCAAGCACCAGTAGGGTTTCGCCAGGTTGTAAGTTGGCCCTTTGCTTCAATGCGTAATACGAAGTGCCGTATGTGGTGCTAATACCTGATGCTTGAGCAAAGCTCATAGAATCAGGTTTTGGCTTTAATCCCTTTGCCGAAATGGCTAGTTTTTCTGCAAAACCGCCATGGCCTGATCCGCCAAATACAGCGTCACCGACTTTCCATCCATCAACATCAGAAGCCACCGCACTGATAACCCCCGCAATCTCGCCGCCAGGCGAAAACGGGAACTCAGGTTGAGACTGATATTTACCTTCGATCATAAGCACGTCTGGGAAGTTTAGAGCACTCGCTTTAACATCAACTATTACGTGACCTGGCTTCAATTCCGGCTCATCAACCTCTTCAAGAGTGAGGTTTTCGGCAGGGCCATAGGATTTACACAATACCGCTTTCAATATATTTCCTTGCTTTTAGGAGCGGCAAAACAGGCTGCCGTTTCAAAAATAATTTTCAGGGTGCACAGGGTAGTCTAAGAGGGGCTAAATGTGGACCGAAGTTTGCGTCATATTACCTTATGTCACTTCACGGCAGTTCAACGTCAATGGCTGTGAGTAAGTGCACAGAGCTTGCTCGGGGTGCTCTGCTGGCATTATAGATGTCCTTGTCACTTTGTTTAGCACCTTTAGCTGCTGGGAGCTGCTGGGTTTTATTGCAAAAGTTCATGCCAGCTTGGAAGTTGTTGCTCAAGTTCGGGGTAATACAGGTGAAAATCTGGGAGTGCAGATTCTCGCAAGGACGCTGTGCACTCGTTAACCTCTGCAAACCAGGCCTCCTTGCTCAGTCGCTGCAACACGGAGCCTAGACCGCGCTGAATATTTTCCCACTGGTGATAATTTGCAAAAAGGTCGCGTTGCTGGGCGTATTGTAAAAACCGTTGTCCGTGAGCGGGTAAAAACGCCTCGTACTCTGTCAACGCAGCGTAGCATTTCGCTGCAAATACTGTCCTCGACTCATCTTGTAAGTCATCCCAGCTAATGGAAAGGAAATAGTCTGCTAGTAAGTCTACAAAGATCGGCGCGTAGCGCCTGTATTTTGAGGGAAATCTTTCACAGGTTGTTTTGATTGCTTGCTGGGTGTTTGAAAACGCGTCAATCCGGCGGTGCAGGCGCACACCAGCTTGCAGCGCTTGAGGCCATGCTTGGTTTACCGGGCCTTTGGTGAAGTCTGCAATAACAGCGCCGGCTAGTAATCCTTGGCGAGTCTGCGGGTTAACTTGCCAATGCGTAGCTGCTTGGTCTGCCAATACACAGTGAGCCAAAAAATTCATACTAGACCGGCTGAGTCAGATGTTGCTGAGCGTGGGCTTGCATCATCATAAGTCTGCGTTCATGTCAGCTTTATGTATTCTTTGAGGAATTCGCTAAATGGCACGCTTTCACTGGCTTCAATGGCCGCTTGGCGCTTGATTGAATCCTCGGCTTCCAGCGTTAGCGCCTGAGAATCCTCCGCAGACAACGCTGCCTTGAGAAAATGCTCGTGATGTTTTTCAGCATGCTCTAAAGAAAATTTAGAAAATGAACCCTTCATACTCAATGCCGCGAGGATTTTCGCCGAAGGCGTTTGCTGGGTCGATGCGACTTTGCGCACTTGCTTGTTCAAGCTTTGGCTGTAGTTTGCGCTCTTATGCGCGCTATCCAACAGCTGACTAATGGGCTCGCATTGACTTAATAACTCGTTTGCCCAGTCCGCTAGCGCTACCATTTTGCCATCACGTTCTAAGGTTAACTCTGGCTCCCTGCCTTTCTCTACAACTGCAGCCTGATTACGATCCATTCGTGCAGTTTCTTCCCGGCTGTCCTCTGGGCTGTCTGCTAGTAGGCACAGCAGCAAAAATGTATCAATGAAGCGTATCTGCTCGAGGTTGATGCCCGTTGGTTCAAAAGGGTTAAGGTCAATGCAGCGCACTTCGACATACTCGACACCCCAATTATTTAGGGTCTGCAAAGGGCGTTCACCCGATCGAGCGGTGCGTTTGGGTCTAATAGTGCCGTAAAACTCATTCTCAATTTGTAGGATTGAGTCGTTCAACTGTTGATGTTCACCGTCGGCGGTAGGCTGAAATTGTGCGTACTCGGCGTGGCTTTTGGTCAGGCCTTCGCGCATTGATTTTGAATAGGCATCTAACGAGTTATACGAAACATGCATTTCGCTTTGGGCATCGCTTTGATAACCCAGGCGCCCCATGCGCAAACTCGTAGCGTAGGGCAGGTAATACGTGCCTTCGTTGAATGGATCTAGGCGGTGATCAAGGTTTTGGATAAACGACCTGCATACGGCAGGTGAAGCACCAAATAAATAAATCAGCAGCCAAGACCAGCGGCGAAAATTTCTTATCAGACCAAAGTAAGCCTGTGTGCGCTGTTCTTGGTCGTGAACACCTAGCGCACTCCATAACTCATCTGGCAGTGAAAAATTGTAGTGAATGCCAGAAATAGTCTGCATTAGGCGACCGTATCTATGACCTAGGCCACGTCTATAAACGGTTTTTGCCTGTCCTATATTGGAACTGCCGTATTGCCCAAGGGGGATGTTCGCCTGATCACTGGGGAATATGCAGGGCATGCTACTTGGCCATAGATGCTCTTCACCAAGGTTCTTGTGAATGTAGGTATGTACCCGTTCTAACTCCGCCAGACAGGCTTCCGGGCTTGCGTGGACGCCTGTGATCAATTCAAGCTGGGCTTCAGAAAAATCTGTGGTGATATTTTTGTGGGTTAGCGCTGAACCTAACGCTAGCGGATGGGGTGTCTTGGCCAGTCTGCCATCTAATGATATACGCAGACTTTCTTTTTCAATGCCTCGAGTCAGCAGACTCAATCCTGAATTGGCGCGGCTAAGGAGCTGCAGTTTCTCTGGACTCAAATTCATATTCTACCGTGCCCCTCTGATCCAAAAAGACTGCGCAAGATGCTCAAATCCCCGTTTTAACCGAAATTGCTAAGAAACAGCGCTAACAAAGAATTCCAAGAAGCAGCTAGCTTCTTATACCGACTGAACGCTAGAAAAGCCTTCAGTCGGACTTGGCGCTTTAGTTAGTTGGACCTGCAGCCACAATTGAAGGATCTACTTCGAACTTCTTAAAGTTCTCTACAAATTTTTCAACGAGCGAGTTGGCCGCATTGTCGTAAGCGGCCTTGTCAGCCCAAGCCTCTCTTGGGTTGAGCAGCGCGTCTTCTATGCCAGCGACCTTGAGTGGTATTTCTAGATTAAAGCCGGGCAATGTTTGGGTTGCAGTATTTTCCAAATCACCATTTTGAATAGCTGCAATAACGGCTCTAGTAATTGGAATGCTAAAACGTTCACCAACACCGTAGCCACCGCCAGTCCAGCCTGTGTTAACCAGATAAACCCGTGAACCAAATTCTTCAATACGCTTAATTAAAAGATCCGCGTAAACGCCGGCTGGGCGTGGGAAGAATGGAGCGCCAAAACAAGTTGAGAAGGTCGCTTTATAGGCTTCTGTAGAGCCAATTTCAGTAGAACCGACCTGGGCTGTATAGCCTGAAAGGAAGTGGTAGGCCGCAGCCTCGCTACTGAGTAATGAAACAGGTGGGATTACACCACTCCTGTCTCTTATACACATCTCCGAGCCCA
>CAJXUL010000233.1 GCA_913060615.1 uncultured Gammaproteobacteria bacterium
CTATTCGTCGGCAGCGTCAGATGTGTATAAGAGACAGGAATTTTATTGTGCCGCAGACCCGAGCAGCGGAGAAGACATATCGCACTGGCTTGCAGACACCCGTCTGATAACGCGAAACGAACTGAAAAACGCCAGCTACCAATATTGGGATCATGATGCAGCCCGGCATATTATCAGGGTTGCCTCGGGCTTAGATTCGCAGATGCTCGGCGAACCGCAAATTATGGGTCAGGTTAAATCTGCCTATGACATGGCGCGCACGTGCGGGACCATTGGCCCAGAACTGAATTTGTTGTCTAGAATTACGTTGCAGACAGCTAAGCAGATTCGCAGCGAAACTGGCATCGGCAAAAACCCAATTTCTATCGCCTATGCTGCCGTGTCTATGGCCGGTAAGATTTTTGCGGATTTAAGCACCAAGAAAGCCCTGCTCTTAGGTGCCGGTGAGACCATAGGTTTGGTTGCAGATCATTTAGCTGCAAAAAATATTGGCTCCATGACTATAGCCAATAGAACTCTGGCCAATGCGCAACTACTGGCGACAAAGTACAACGCCCAATCTATCCAGCTCACTGAGATAGCAGGGGTTTTACATGAGTATGATATTGTCATCGCCTCCACGGGCAGCAGTCTGCCAGTCTTAGGTAAGGGCGCCGTAGAGGCCGCTATTAAGAAGCGCAAGCGAAGACCCATGTTCATGGTGGACATTGCCGTACCTAGGGACATTGAAGCTGAAGTTGCAGAACTGCCAGACGCCTACCTTTACACCATTGATGATCTCACGGAGATCGTGGAAAGAAACCTCGCGCAACGCCAAACGGCTGCAGCAGATGCAGAGACTATTGTGGCAAGAGGTGCGAAAGATTTTCAAAGAGAGAAGCGCGTGCAGCAAGATAAAGACCTACTTACCTCATTTCGCACACAGGCTAACGAAATTCGCCAAACAGAAGTTACTCGGGCACTGCGTGACCTGGCAAAGGATGGCGACGCAGAAGCCGCAATCTTACGTTTAAGTCAGAATCTAACTAATAAGCTAATTCATCCGACTACTGCCGCAATGCGCGAGGCCAGCGCTGAAGATCGCCAAGATTTACTCGGCTACCTAAGCAGCATTTACGTTAGCTCTGCTACAGATAACATTGCAGCCGAGGAGGCTCAATCAACGAGCAAACCTGCGGACACTCAACCGACTAAACTAGAAGACTAAATATGATCCTGTCCGACTCCATGATGTCTAAATTAGGCAGCCTTACGGACCGCTTCGAAGAAGTATCCGCGCTGTTGTCTGATGCAGAAGTGATGTCTAACCGAGAAAAATTTACCGCGCTCTCCAAAGAGTTTGCGGAAATTGAACCTGTAGTTATGTGCTACCAAGAAGTGACTGGCCTCAATGAAGACCTTGATGACAGTAAAGTGCTTCTTGAAGACGAGGATGCAGAAATTCGCCAGTTGGCAGAAATGGACATTCAGGAGAGTAAAGAAAAACTCTCCGAGCTAACGCAGAAGCTGCAAACTCTTTTGCTACCCAGAGATCCAAACGATCATTCCAACGTGTTTCTTGAAATTCGCGCAGGCACTGGTGGCGACGAAGCTGCGTTGTTCTCTGGCAGTCTTTTCCGCATGTATAACAAATTCGCAGAAAACCAAGGCTGGCGTGTAGAGGTTTTGAATGAGCGGCCAGGAGAACATGGCGGTTACAAAGAAATAATTTCGCGCATTGAAGGGCGTGATGTTTACAGCCAACTGAAATTTGAGTCTGGGGCGCACAGAGTGCAACGAGTACCCGAAACCGAATCGCAGGGCCGCGTGCATACCTCTGCTTGCACCGTTGCGATTATGCCCGAGGTAGATGAAATTGGCGCTATAGCCATTGAAAAGAAGGACCTGCGCGAAGATACCTTTAGAGCCTCTGGCGCAGGTGGACAACACGTTAACAAGACAGATTCAGCCATTCGCTTAACGCACCTACCAACAGGCACAGTTGTAGAGTGCCAAGATGAACGCTCGCAACATAAAAACCGAGCGCGGGCTATGTCGTTGCTGCAATCTAGGTTGTTGGATGCCGCTCAAAGCAAACAGCAAAGCGAGCAAGCTGCCAACCGCAGGCAGTTGGTTGGCTCTGGCGATCGCTCAGAACGTATCCGCACCTACAATTTTCCTCAAGGACGCGTCACCGATCACCGCATTAATTTGACTTTGTACAAGTTAGACGAGGTGATAGAAGGCGAACTTAACTCAATTGTTGATCCGCTTATTCAGGAACATCAGGCGGATCAACTACAAAACCTTGCCGACGACTGATAGTGGCAGAGTCTAAAACAGAAGCAGACACTGGACAGACTTTGACCACAGGACAGTGGATTAAGCAGCAGAATGACCTGCCCAGGCTGGACTGTGAATTAACCCTTTGTCACATATTGGAAGTTAACCGTGCCAGTATTTTGGCTCGCCCAGAAAGACCGTTAGCTGCGAGAGAGCTTGTAGAGATAAATCGCTGGGCTGACGCACTACGCAATGATATTCCCTTTGCCTACCTTGCTGGCGAACAGGAATTTTGGGGCTTAAGCCTTGCCGTGTCTCCCCAAGTTTTAGTACCCAGACCTGAAACAGAACGGTTAGTAGAGAGTGCCTTAGCGCTGTTGCAAAGTGGCGCGAATATTTTGGACTTAGGTACAGGCAGTGGCGCCGTTGCTCTCGCTATAGCCAGCGAACGTATTGATAGCAAAGTTACAGCGACTGACATTTCCGCTGAGGCTTTACTGGTGGCAAAGCAAAATGCAGAGAAACTGGAAATTGAAGTTACTTTTCAAGAAAGCAGGTGGTTTGAAAACCTGACTGGCCGTTGGCAAATAATTGTTAGCAACCCACCTTACATTGACCCCGCTGACCCACACTTGGAGCACCTTCATGCCGAGCCCCAACACGCGCTTATTGCGCATGAGAAGGGTTTGGCAGATCTACGGCAAATCATCGCTGAGGCACCGGGTTATTTGGATAACAAAGGCTGGTTGTTGTTGGAACACGGCTTTGATCAAGCACAACAGGTAAGACTGCTATTGAAACAAAGTGGTTTTCAAGCAGTATCCTCGCATAGAGATCTGGCTAATATTGAACGCGTCTCTGTAGGTCAATACTTCCATGAATGACGACCAGCTACTTAGATTTAGCCGACAAATAATGCTGCCAGATTTTGATATCGCCGGCCAAGAGAAGCTGCTGAACGCGAAAGTGTTGCTAATTGGCCTAGGCGGTTTGGGCTCTCCTATCGCCATGTATTTAGGCGCGGCCGGGGTTGGCGAGTTAATACTGGTAGATGATGATCAAGTTGACGTTTCAAACCTACAAAGACAAATTGCCCACAGAGAACAAGATATTGGTGTGAACAAGGCAAACTCGGCGGCAAGAGCAGTGAATGATCTTAACGGTCACACCAACGTTACAATAATCGAGCGACGCTTAGAAGGCGTGGAACTGGAAAAACAAATTGATTGCGTAGATTTGGTCATTGATGCGACAGACAACTTTGACAGCAGGCACACAATTAACCAGTTTTGCTGGGAAACTAAAACGCCCTTGGTCTCCGGTGCGGCTATTCGCTGGGAGGGACAGATTTCGGTATTTGACCCAACAGATCCTCAGTCACCTTGTTACCAGTGCCTGTACCCTGAAACCAGCACTGGCAATAGTGCCGCTTTAAACTGTTCAGAAAATGGTGTCATCGCCCCATTGGTGGGCATCATTGGAAGCTGCCAAGCTTTGGAAGCAATAAAATATCTTGCCGGCGTTGGCAGCAGCTTGGTGGGCTACAGCCTTTTCTTTGACAGTAAGTATATGGAGTGGCGCAAACTCAAGTTGAGTAAAGCTACAGATTGTCCAATATGTTCGAAGCACTGATTACATAGAAGACTAGGAGGCCGCTGGGTATAAATTAAGCTGGTGCAGCAAGTGCCCGCACAACTTTTGCCGAACCTCCGCCATATTCGCGCCATTGTGATGATCCACCAAATGGGTCACGCTGATGTCTGTTAAACCACAGGGGTTGATCTGACTGAACGGGCTTAGGTCCATGTCTACATTTAGACTCAAACCGTGATAACTACACCCTTTACTCACTCGAAGACCCAGAGAAGCTATTTTGGCGTTGTCTATGTAGACACCTGGGGCATCGCTGCGCAAACGACTAGTGACCTCGTACTCTTCAAGAAGCGCCTGGATAGCTGCCTCTATACGTGTAACCAGTTCCCTAACGCCTATACCCAGACGCCGCAGATCGAGCAGTAGGTAGGCTGTAAGCTGACCTGGTCCATGGTAGGTAACCTGTCTCTTATACACATCTCCGAGCCCACGAGACGGACTCCTATCTCGT
>CAJXUL010000234.1 GCA_913060615.1 uncultured Gammaproteobacteria bacterium
GAGATAGGAGTCCGTCTCGTGGGCTCGGAGATGTGTATAAGAGACAGATATGACTTTTATTAGCTTGTTTGTGCTTAAAACCGGTAGCTGTCTTGCGAAATCTTTTCGCAGCGCCCCGATGGGTTTTCATTTTTGGCATATGCCTTTCTCCACGCGATTCATGTTTTCGCTTTCCACTTCTCCACTCGGTTAGAGCTAAACCTAACCCAGTCGATCAATGGCGCGTCGTTAGATCCGTCGCACTTCTTAACTTTTTAACTTCTTAACCTAAAAAATTAAGAGAATGTATCTGGTTCTCTTCGGCCTAAATCAGGCCGGTATGATTCTGTAAAAACGAGCTATTGCTACGTTCGTTTATCCAGGGTCTGGTTTGAGGCTTGGTGCCTTCTTATTTTTACGTGGGGCTAGGACCATAATTACCTGCCGTCCTTCAAACTTTGGTTCAGACTCTACTGAGCCTAAATCGTCTAAGTCTGCTGCGATACGAGTCATCAAATTCATTCCAATTTCTGGGTGAACAACTTCTCGACCGCGGAACCGCAGAGAAACCTTGGTTTTATCCCCATCTTCTAGAAAGCGCTTTAGGTTGCGTAGTTTTACCTGATAGTCGCCTTCTTCCGTGCCAGGACGGAACTTCATCTCTTTAACTTGGATCTGCTTTTGCTTCTTTCTTTGAGCTGCTTTGGTCTTCTTCAGCTCGAAAAGATGCTTCCCATAATCCATGACTTTACATACTGGCGGACTTGCATCCGCTACAACCAACACGAGGTCTAAGCCTGCTTGTCGTGCTTCGGCTAATGCCTCAGCGCGTGGTACTACACCACGTTGACTTCCGTCTGCAGCCACAAGGCGCACACTGGTTGCTTCTATATCGTCATTTAACAACGAGCGATCAATTCGCTTACTCGTCTTTTTAATGGGCGTCTCCACATTCACCAAATTAAACGGTGCACTCGCTATTCGCTTTATTACGCCAGCTTTCTCGTTACAAGACGCCAGTGCACGAACAATGAGTTCACCCAGTGTGTATGTACTCTATGAGCCATACGCCATTGCCAAACTTTTCAACAATGGATTTCAGTAATTACATAGCAAATTTGCTCGGCAACTACTGATTTTTTGAGGATTTTCAGCAATTTGACCTTCAAATGCCGGTAAAACTTATGTTTTACATCCCCTTATCCTGACGCGGACGCCAGTTCGGGGCAGCATTCTACTGCCCACAAAGCTTCACTTCAAGCAGCTAAGTCACGGATTATTCGAATACTTTTAGCAAAACACGGCCAAAAAACCATCAAACACACCGCGCATCTCTAAGGCAACGCCAGTTACAGCTACTTAAGGCTAGCTTTAATGATCTCAATATACGCTGCGCGCAGGTCTAACTTAGTCCCAGCGTAGGCTTTAGCAGGCAACTCAGCCAACGCTGTAGCCTGCGCAATTGCAGTTTGTTCTAGCGCTTCAGACGCCACCACTTCATCTAAATATCCTACGGTCTGAGCATCTTCTGGTCCATACAAGGTCGCCTGAAGAACCGCTTGAGTCTGGTGGCGTTTGGACAAACGACAAATAGCCATTTGCAACCCAAAAGGCGGCAGACTCATACCAATAGCGGTTTCATTTAGACCGTATTTAAAATCGCCAGCAGCGCCAATACGCGTATCACTGGCCAGCAGCACTAAAGCGCCTGCGGCGATTGCATGGCCGGCACTGGCAGCAACGACAGGCTGAGGGTGGGTAAAAAGACGCAAAAGCATTTGCGCACCGCTGCCGACTAGGGCTTTTTGCTCAGACGGTCCTTTGGCAATTTCTTTTAAATCGAACCCTGCACTAAACACCCCAGGACGTCCGGTAATCACCACTGCCGCAGCTTCTTTCTCTGCGCGGTTTAAGCCTTCATTCATGGCTTCAATATAGGTGTGTCCCACAGCATTGGCTTTGCCATCGTCTAATGCGATAACCGCAACATTGCCTTCCAATCTAAAATTCAGCATTTGTTCTCCCTTATCTATCTTCTGTAGCTTCTATATCTTCTGTAGCTTCGTATCGCTGCAACTCTTTGCACGGTTTGCTGTAACAGCTTGCGCTGGTCTTCAAACGCTTACTATTTTTCGCAGCCCTGCGGAACTTTATTCCAAACCCATTTTGCGCACCAAGCGCTGCAGACTTGGCCGTAGGCGTAAAAACACAATGTACGCAATTTCTGCAATGGATAAAATGATTGGATAGCGCATAAGCAGGCCTATTGGGCGCAACATGGGTATTGCCCGCCACATGGCAGCAAATGCCGCAGCGCCAGAAACCACTTCACCGCCCACTTCTTGGGCATGGAAGCGCGCCATAAGGGTGGCTTCATCCAATGGACAGGTTTGGCCTGAGAGTACATCTACAAAGTCGATTGCAGAGCGTTTGTCTAGACGTCTAAACAGTCGAATCTCGCGGACACATAAAGGGCAGCTAGAGTCGAACCAAACGGTCACTTGAGGTTGCATATAATGGGCCTTTTTAGAGGGCTTTAATTAGGGCGCTTTAAACTGGAGCGCCGCGATACGAGCAATTAAAACATCTGCAAATTCTGCAGTACCCAGAGAGCCACCTAAATCTTTGGTTGTTTCCCCAGCAATTAACGCATCATCGTAAGCGGTTTTAATGAGGCTAGCGCATTTCTCAAAACTTACATCACCATCGGTCTCAGCTAAGTAGTTGAGCATCATCACTGCTGACATCAGCAGCGCTAGCGGATTAGCCAAATTTTGCCCAGCTATATCTGGCGCGCTGCCATGAACTGCCTCGAATACCGCTTCGTTGTCACCATAATTAGCTCCAGGGACCACACCAAGACCGCCGACCAAGCCAGCACAAAGATCACTGATTACATCGCCGTAAAGATTTTCCAGCAGCAGCACGTCGAACTGGGTCGGGTCTTGCACCAACTTCATACACCCCGCATCAATAATCACAGATTCAAAAGCCAAGTTAGGGTAATCGTTTTTATGTACTTCGTCTGCACAGCGTAAAAACAAGCCATCAGTGAGTTTCATAATATTGGCTTTATGCAGCATGGTGACTTTTTTGCGCTCGCGCCGATTGGCAAACTTAAACGCCCAGGATGAGATTCGCTGGCATGCCACTTCGGATGCAACTTTCATACTCATCACAACACCAGGGGTAATCTCATTCTCTACGCCACTGTAAAGACCTTCGGTATTTTCTCGAATAATAACAATGTCGACATCTTTATAACGGGTTTCAACTCCGGGCAAACTGCGCACTGGGCGCACCGCGGCGTAAAGGTTGAAAGCCTTGCGCAAACGAACGTTCACCGAGGTAAAACCCTCTCCCACTGGTGTGGTGCACGGCCCTTTCAACGCCACTTTACAACGAGAAATCTCATTCATTGTGCGCTCAGGAATCAATTCGTCGCCTTCTTCTAGGGCGCTGAGTCCCGCAGAAACAAAAACCCAATTAATATCGGCTTTGGCTTTTGCAGCCGCCGCATCTATTACACGAAGCACTGCCTGAGTAATTTCAGGACCAATGCCATCACCGGGAATAACTGCTATGTCTTTCGCTTGCATTAAATAACCTACGCTATGAATCTGAGGAAACTACTCATCAAGGAACACCACAGGCTGGGCCTCTCTCGATAACTAGTATTATAGGCCTGTTTGCTTTTTTTTGAGAACCATAACGACTGGCCAGCGAATAAATAGCGGCCAATCACCAATTGGGTTGTTTTGCGCCATTAAATACAACCTTTAGTACAACCTTTAGTACAACCTCACGCTCACTGAGTAACTGGGCATGATGAAAAAGACCATAGGAGCAGACCATAAAAAGAGGCAGTAGAAAGTGACTAAGGAAAGAGGCCACAGAAAGAAGGCTTAGGAAAAAAGACAATTGGAGAGAGAACGGCAACATTACTGACCACTGCCGACCACTGCCGACCACTGCCGACCACTGCCGACCACTGCCGAATTAAGAGAGACCGGCAACCACCACGGGCAAAAAACAGCTGCCAGGCAAATCGCTAAAGAAGCGAGTACTTTGCCTAGCAAGCGTCATTGAGGGTCTACATCGCCTTCATCTTCATGAAGCTCACGTCCAACTTTGCGCTGATCACTCTTGAGTCATCTCTTAACGTGCTGATATATGCAGGAGCAGCTTCGATCGACTCAGCTTTAAGTACACCCATGGGGGCCCCGCTGAAAACATGATGGACAGTTAAGCCGTAATCTGCAGCAAGCCCTTCTAAGGTGCCCGCCGAGTGCAAATGGACTAAAATGCCGCCATCGGTGGTCCCGTATTCTTCGGTTACAGGATCTTGAACTACACGAAGTGTTGACG
>CAJXUL010000235.1 GCA_913060615.1 uncultured Gammaproteobacteria bacterium
TCAGATGTGTATAAGAGACAGGTGTGTCAGCAGCAGATGTTCCTGCGTTGAGACGAATGCTGCCAAAAAAGGCTCGATAGGAGAAAACTATGCCAAGAATTAAACGTGGCGTGGCTTCTCGAGCCCGCAGAAAAAAGATTTTAAAACTTGCTAAAGGTTATTACGGCGCTCGTAGTCGTACTTTTAAAGTTGCTAAGCAAGCAGTCATTAAAGCGGGTCAATACGCTTATCGTGACCGTCGTCAGCGCAAGCGCCAGTTCCGCCGTTTGTGGATTGTGCGTATTAATGCTGCAGCTCGTATTCATGGGCTGTCCTACAGCCGCTTTATCGCTGGTCTCAAGGAGGCAGGGATAGAGGTGGATCGTAAGGTACTTGCAGACATTGCAATGCACGAGAAAGATACTTTTGCTGCACTAGTAAAGCGCGTTGCTCCGGCAGCCGCTGCACAAGCCGCTTAAGCAACGATCCAAAGGCCGCTAACTGCCTTCGGGAGACCTTAATAGAGTGTTCTTCCCATAGGCTAGTGGCTGACAATCGTTAGAAAAGGGAAGAACATAGTTCTTCCTTTTTTTTGTGCCGCCTTATTTGTAAATGATAAGCAGCGTGTGTGAACAACCGGTAGCGCAAAAAGACCATTTAGGACAATACGATGGATATTGAAAACATACTCAAGCGCGGACGCGAAGCCACTGAAAAAGCAGCCGACTTGCGCGCCTTAGATGATGTTCGTGTAGCTTACCTCGGCAAAAAAGGCGAGCTCACCAGTTTGCTTAAAAGCCTGGGCCAGGTTGATGCAGATGAGCGACCTAAAGTAGGCGCAAAAATCAACGAAGCTAAAGTTGCACTGCAAGAAGATCTAGCTGCACGCAAGGACACGCTCGAGCAGGCCGCATTGAGTACGTCATTACTTGCAGAAAAAGTGGACGTGTCTTTGCCTGGTAGGCGGCCAGCCACAGGTGGTCTGCATCCAGTGACTCAAGCCATGTATCGTATTGAAGAAATTTTTACTGGCGCCGGCTACGAAGTAGTCAGCGGGCCAGAAGTTGAAAACGACTACTACAACTTTGAAGCACTGAATATTCCCAGTCATCACCCGGCGCGTGCTATGCACGACACCTTTTATTTTGGTGACGGCACGTTATTACGCACTCACACGTCGCCTAGCCAAGTGCACACCATGGAAAAGCAAGATCCGCCCATTCGAGTGATCTGCCCAGGCCGTGTGTATAGACGAGATTCAGATTTAACCCACAGCCCAATGTTCCACCAAGTGGAAGGACTAGTTGTGGATGAAGGCATTAGCTTTGCTGATTTGAAAGGCACGGTTATCGACTTTCTCCAACGTTTCTTCGAGAAAGAGTTAGAAGTGCGTTTTCGCCCCTCTTATTTTCCCTTCACCGAACCCTCTGCTGAAGTAGATGTGCAATGCGTGCACTGCTTGGGCAAAGGCTGCCGGGTGTGCAGTAACACCGGTTGGTTAGAGGTGATGGGCTGCGGCATGGTGCACCCTAACGTACTGAATATGGCAAATATTGATACCGAAGTTTACTCGGCATTCGCTTTTGGCTTTGGCGGCGATCGTTTGGCTATGTTGCTCTATGAGGTCGACGATTTACGGCTGTTTTTCGAGAACGATTTGCGCTTCTTGCGCCAGTTCAATTAAGGATTAGCGCACATGAAATTTAGTGAAGCGTGGTTACGACAGTGGGTTAATCCAAGTTTGGATAGTGCTGAATTATTACATCAAATGACCATGGCAGGGCTTGAGGTAGATGGTACTGAGCCAGCGGCCAAAGTTTTTAGCGGCGTGGTTGTTGCGCAGATTCAATCTGCCGAGCAGCATCCAGATGCTGACAAGCTCAGAGTTTGTCAGGTGTCAGACGGTACTGATGTGTTCCAAGTTGTATGCGGTGCGCCCAACGCACGGGCTGGACTCATTACTGCATTTGCCAAAGTAGGCGCAGTACTCCCAGACAACTTCAAAATTAAGAAAGCCAAGC
Source organism: uncultured Gammaproteobacteria bacterium (assembly GCA_913060615.1). Taxonomy (GTDB): domain Bacteria; phylum Pseudomonadota; class Gammaproteobacteria; order Pseudomonadales; family Azotimanducaceae; genus UBA4421. The sequence goes on from CAJXUL010000235.1 coordinate 2,001, forward strand.
TTCGTGGTGTAGAGTCTTTCGGCATGCTTTGTGGCGCCGATGAAATAGGTCTAGGCGAAGACAGCGACGGCATTATTGAGTTGCCCGCCAACTCAGAAATAGGCGCAGATTTGGCCAGCATCGCAGGTGCAGATTTGCCCTTAGACGACCTCACAGTAGATGTTGATCTCACCCCCAATCGCGGCGACTGCCTGTCTCTTAAAGGCTTGGCCCGGGAAGTAGGGGTGCTGAACAACCTAGAAGTAACGTACCCGCAAATTCCAGCAGTAGCGCCGCAAATTGACAACACATTTCCTATTGAGGTTGTGGCTAGCGAGCAATGCCCAAGGTATTTAGGCCGTGTCATTGAAGGCGTAGATCTAAGTCAGCCGTCACCGCAATGGCTAACCGAACGATTAAGACGTTGTGGCTTGCGCAGCATTGATCCTGTGGTGGATGTCACCAACTACGTGCTGATCGAACAAGGCCAGCCCATGCATGCTTTCGACTTAAGTCGCTTGCAAGGTGGCATAACTGTGCGCATGGCTCAGCCAGATGACAAGTTGACCCTGCTCAGCGGTCAGGAAGTTGAGTTAGATGCAAAAACTTTAGTGATTGCCGACGGTTCCGGCCCAGTGGCCATGGCTGGCGTAATGGGCGGCGAGCATTCAGGCGTAAATGCTGACAGCAAAGACATATTCTTTGAGTGTGCGTTTTTCTCACCACTGGCTATTGCAGGTACCGCAAGACGCTATGGGCTGCACACAGACGCCTCGCACCGTTACGAGCGTGGCGTAGATTCACAGCTGCAACACCAAGCATTAGAGCGGGCCACACAGATACTCATAGACATTACCGGTGGACGTCCCGGACCCATCACTGAAGCCCTCAGTGCGCAGCATCTGCCCAACATTGCGCCTATTACGCTGCGTGAAGGCAAAATCAACAGCCTGTTGGGCATTGATATTGATCCAACTCAAGTAGATGAAGCACTAGCACGTTTAGATTTCACCGTGCATAGCCGCGAGCCAATCGATAGTGGGTTGGCTTGGCAGGTGACCCCGCCAAGTCATCGCTTTGATATCGCTTTAGAAGCAGATTTAATTGAAGAGATCTGCCGGATTTACGGCTACAACAATATTCCCAGCAGTCAGCCCGTTATTCGTCTGCCGCTGGCGACAGTGCCATTGCAGACGCATAGCGAACCACAACTCAAGCGCCAGCTTGCGGGCTTAGGCTTTCAAGAAGTAGTGACCTATAGCTTTATAGACCCAGCGATACAAAAGTTGTTTGATCCTGAGATTGAGCCGTTGATGTTGGTTAACCCAATGTCTTCAGAGCTGTCGGTCATGCGTACTACCTTGCTCACAGGTTTGGTGGATGCAGCAAAGAAAAACATTTCGCGCCAGCAAACCAGCGGCCAACTGTTCGAGGTAGGCTTAGTTTTCGATACAGGCGCTAAAGCATCATCCAATAAAGAACTGGTCCAAAAGGTGAAAGTTGGCGGCCTACTATGGGGTCGTAGACAAGACGAAAATTGGTGTGAAACAGCAGACAAAGTCGACTTCTTTGATGTCAAAGGCAATGTTGAAGCGCTGTGTTCATGGGCCGGGATAACGGTTGAAGCAGCGACTACAAATGACGTGGCCCTGCACCCAGGCCAGAGTGCGCAACTCACCCTAGCCGGTGAAGTGGTTGGGCGAATTGGACGCCTGCACCCAACTCTTGAGAAAAAGTTGGGTCTGCCCGAAGTCTTCGTGTTTGAGCTAGATGGACAAGCTATGATGTCGCGCCCAAGTCGGCGTCATCAAGGCGTGTCTAAGTTTCCATCGGTGCGTCGAGACCTAGCCATTGTTGTAGAGCGCAGCGTCACCGCCAGCGAAGTAGTTGCTACCGTCAGTAATGTGCTTAATGAAAATTGCGTCGACATCATGTTGTTTGACGTATACCAAGGTGAAGGCATTGATTCTACTGAAAAAAGTTTGGGTCTAGGGTTGACGTTACAAAGTCAAACGACCACCCTTATGGACGAGGAAATCAACGCATTAGCTGAGCGAGCAATCAGCGCTCTAGCAGATAAATATCAAGCTAGACTGCGCTGATTTATACGCATTTGTTGCAGAATTTTAAGGACGGATTTTGGGCGCACTGACAAAAGCCAAAATGGCGGACCAACTTTTTGACGAGTTGGGACTAAATAAAAGAGAAGCGAAGGAATTGGTTGAATTGTTTTTCGATGAAGTTCTAGACTCCTTGGAAGCCAATGTGCAGGTTAAATTATCGGGCTTCGGTAATTTTGATTTGCGTGAAAAAGCAGAGCGCCTGTCTCTTATACACATCT
>CAJXUL010000236.1 GCA_913060615.1 uncultured Gammaproteobacteria bacterium
GCTCGGAGATGTGTATAAGAGACAGGAGGAAGGTTGCTGCTGAGCGCGTTAAATTCGAAATGCTTGAGAAGGAGAGGCAGGCGAAGCAAGCAATCATAGACGCTGAGAGAAAGCAGTCTTACGAGCGTCAGCGCCTCATTGATGAAGCTAGAGAGAGGGCGCATCAGAAACGTCGGATGGTAATCCGTCAAAACATTCTTCAAGGGTTGAGTGAGGATTATCTTGTAACGTTAGATAACCTTTTGCTCTACGACCCAGAATCGCTCTGCGACATTGACCAGATTATTGTTCATTGGCTGCATGAGCAGGGCTATAAGATGTTGAGCGATGAGCAGTTAATAGCTGTTGGTAATTGTTCTGCATCGGTGCTGTTAAGAGCACGTGCCGGGTCGGGTAAAACTACGGTAATCAAGCATAAAGTAGATTTTCAAATTAGGTACTTGGGTCTTGACCCCTCCGCGATAATGGTTCTTGCATTCAACAAGGTCGCGGCTGTTCAAATAGGCAAAGATCTAAGAGAGAATTTTGGCCATCTTACATTTGCCAATTCGAGTACGTTTCACAGCTTGGCGCATAGAATCGTTAAGCCGGGCAAGGGGATTCTTTATGACGAGAACTCTGGCTATGGAGCAAAGCAAACCGAGTTGGTTGAAAGCATTGTTAATAAAGAAAGTAATCCGCAATTTTGCAAGGATCTTTACCAATTCTTTAGGGCGGAATTGAATGAGATGGAGAGCCTTGGAACCCTGTTAGCTAATGAAGACTATTATGCAGCTAAGCGCAGCGCTTCTGAGGATACTCTTAAAGGCGATGTGGTGAAGTCGGTCGCGGAGAAATGGATAGCTGACTTTTTGTTTGAGCACGATATTCGATATAGCTATGAGCGATCTTGGTTTAGGGACAGCGCCGGGAAGGTGGGAAACTATCATCCAGATTTTAGTTTGGCTGTTAACAGTAAAGTGCCGGATGTCGTTCTCGAACATTGGGGGGTAGATGAATTTTCATCGAGGCGCTCCGTTCCCAAAGCTTGGAGCAAAAGCTGGAGCGATTATGTCGAGAGCATGGCGTGGAAGCGTGACTACTGGCGGGAGTGGAACGACAATAGGCCGGACCGCAAAATTATCTTTTTGCAGACTTCTGTCCGCGACATGGTCGGTGGACGCGTTGCTTTTGAAAGAATCTTGGCGGCAAGATTGACTGCTGCGGGAGTACCGTGTGTGAGGCTCGCTGAAGAAGAGCTGATTCACAAGGTGGTGCGTAAACACAAATCTCGGTTCGCCGGCATTTGCCTACAGTTTATTCAACGAGCCAAGAAACAGCGACTGACGCCCAATGATTTAGTCAAGAAAATGGCTACCTATATTTTCGCCAGTGAAAAAGAGAAAGTATTTTGCTTAATCGCTAATCGAATATTCCTTCGCTACGCCCGTGAGTTAGAGGAGAATGACCTTATCGATTTTGACGACCTGCTAAGTTTGGCGGTGGACAAAGTAACGGAATGCCAAGGTGACTTGGTTGTGGACGGAGGTTCTGGTTCATCTCTGAATCTAAAGTCTCTTAAGTGGCTGATGGTGGATGAGTTCCAAGATTTCTCGCAACTTTTCTTCGATCTGACATGTGCCTTGCGCGACACGAATCCTTCGTTGAAGCTTTTTTCTGTGGGCGATAATTGGCAGGCTATCAATGGTTTCGCTGGTTCCAACTTAACTTATTTCGATGAGTTTGGTCGCCATTTCCCCGACTCAACCTTTCTAGATCTCAATAACAATTATCGTAGCCAGGCTGGTTTAGTCGCCCAAGGGAATGCCTTTATGGCACGCCTTCCAGGTAAATCGTCAATTGCTAAGTCTGTGCTGCCCGTAGCTGACATTCACAAAGTACATACAAACAGTATATTTGTTGAGCGAAGGCAAAATATAGCGTTAGAAGATAATCCAGATAAGCGTTTTATGAGCTATTTGATGCATAAGGGAACGCTCACGAATATTGATATAAATGCGCGTATTGCTCGGCTATTGAAGGTCAGCTATTTGATAATGACTCAATACCCCCTTGCGAACACTCAGTTTATGATCTTGAATCGAAGTAATTATTTAGGCTTTCAATACGACACCTTGTCAAAGTTCAAGACGAAACTGAAACAGTGTTTTGATTCGAGTGAGCTTGCTTCCTTCACGAACTTTGACGATCAGGTTGACTGTATAACAGCGCATAAATCTAAGGGCGAGGAGGCAGATGTGGTTATTGTTTTAAACCTCTTAGAGATGGAGTTTCCAAAGATTCACCCGAGTAATGAGTTGTATAAAATTTTGGGTGTGTCGTTAGACAATGTTTATGCAGAGGAGGAGCGCCTTTTTTATGTGGCAATTACTCGAGCAAAAAAGGATCTCTTTTTAGTCACGGAAAAAGATAGAGAGTCAGAGTTTCTAGAGCGCATAAAGTCTAAAGCTGCTGATTTCGATTGGCAGGGTCGATTGAGAATTTAGATAAAGCAGACACCCTATTCTATGTTTCCTCAACGCTCCAATGCATCCAATCAAGCGACTGTAATGTTGTTTGTTTGGACCTAATAGCGACACCTAAAAGCTACACTTAAAAGCGAGCGGATACATTGTCTTCAAATAAGGGGCTAGGAGCGGCAATGAAACATTACCAATGCCGGTTGGGCGCCCAGTCGCTTTGACTATTGGGCAGAGGTAGCAGCAAAAGGCATCCCATAGGATCTTGTCGGTAGGTCTAGTGGTATTTGCCAAATAGCCAATGGCTTCAACTTTAAATTGGGCCACCAGTCCGCTGGTGGCCCACTGAACGACCAGTTCTTTTGTTTGGGAACGGCTGTCAAGGGGTTGTCGTGTCAGGCCGATAGTGTCTGCTAGTGCAACCATTGATGTTTTACGAAAGCCTTGATTAGAGAATACAGTTAACAAAGTTAGGGCGTCGCTGGGCTTTTTTCTTACCGCTGAAATTTTTGACTCTGCGCTTTTTGATGCTGCATGGATTGGCATTGCTCGATTCAGCGGAGTATTTCTATTCATTGGCAATACTTAACGCCAATTTGCTTTCCGTTGATATGGCGATAATTTATAGATTACGTCCAAAATATCAAACGCCGCTAGCAGATAAGTTTTCGTTCGAACAATGAGATATCTGGTGTATCTTTCTATTTGCCCGTCGCCAAAGAGTGATGGGCAGCTATTTAAAGTTTAATGAAGGGGAGTAGGCATATGGAAATATCAGGTAGTAAGGGGATTTTTGTTGGTGGTAGTTCTGGCATGTGTCGTGCCAGCGCTGAACAATTTGCCAGTAAGGGCGGCACGGTGGCCATTTTAGATTTGGCGTCCTCTAATGGTGCTGAAGTGGCTAAAGCACTGAATGGTAAGTTTTATCCTTGTGATGTGACTGATTATGCGTTGATGGACGAAGCTATTACTCAGGCGGTAGGCGATATGGGCGGTCTGCATGTAGTTGTTAATACAGCCGGTGGCGGTTCTGGCGCGGTGGGTGGCAAGGCGCAAAGAACGGTGGGTAAAGATGGCTCACGTCACCCAACAGACATATTTGCCAAGGTCTTGGAACTGAACATTGTTGCTTCATTTAATATAAACACAATCGCTGGGCAGTTTATGGCGAATAACGAGCCTAATGAAGACGGTGAGCGGGGTGTCATGATTAATACATCCTCCATTGCGGCTTTTGAAGGTCAGGTCGGCCAGGTAGCCTATAGCGCCGCTAAAGGCGGTATCTCAGCTATGACCCTGACTATGGCACGTGACCTTGGTAATTTGGGTATTCGCTGCATGACTATTGCACCGAGTTTATTCGCTACAGGCATTACTGCTGGCATGCCGGAAGCGGGTGCAAATCAGTTAACCAAAGATGCGGCGTTTCCCCGGCGTATGGGTAAGCCTAACGAATTCGCGACCATGGCTATGGCGATTGTTGAGTGCCCAATGATGAATGGCTCCACAGTTAGAGTGGACGCTGGGCAAAGGTTTGCGCCGCGCTAGCCCTAAAGATTAAAACTGGGATGGCATAAAGGCCGAAAAAAATAACAAAACTCTAAAACTCTAAAAATATAAGAGGGGTCACCATGAAAAATTTCCAAACATTTCTTTGCTTGGCAGTGTCGTTGTTGTTGCCGTCGATATTGTCACATGCTGATGATCACAAAGGCGTGTCGTCGTTAGACGCCGCCGGTTTCGATACCATGATGAAAGAGATTTCAAATTGGGGGCGTTGGGGTGAGGCCTGTCTCTTATACACATCTCCGAGCCCACGAGACGGACTCCTATCTC
>CAJXUL010000237.1 GCA_913060615.1 uncultured Gammaproteobacteria bacterium
CGTCTCGTGGGCTCGGAGATGTGTATAAGAGACAGAAGTGACATCGTCAATATGCACTACTGGTGGCGGCGCAGACATAAGGGCCAAGGCCTCTTCGGCCAGTGGACCAAATTCTTTGTCTACCAACAGCAGCTTGGCCTCACCATGCTCCAAGATAAAAGCCACGGTGGCCGCATCTAGGCGCATATTAATGGCGTTGAGCACCGCGCCACACATGGGCACGGCAAAGTGCGCCTCAAACATTTCAGGCAGATTTGCGCTGAGTATGGCCACTGTATCGCCACGGCCCAGTCCACGTTGGGTTAAGGCAGCGGCAACACTGGCACAACGCACATAAACTTCGCCCCAAGAAACAATACGCTGGCCATAAACTACCGCGGGCTTATCTGGATAAATTGATGCTGCCCTACGCATCATGGAGATGGGCGATAGTGCAGTGAAATTGGCAGAGTTAGCGCCTAGGTCTTGGTCGTATATGTTCATAGTTATCGGATTTCTGTATTCAGTTTGTATTGTTAGTTAGGCCTGTCGAGGGATGCAACCACTAGAAGTATCAAAGGCCGAGATACTCGGACGAGGCTCTGGCCGAGTATCTCAGACGAGGCTCTGGCTGAAGTGCTCCTTAATGATATGCAACCGGGTCAGGCCGCGAAAATTTTTAGAGGCTGGCAATGCACAGTGCTTTCAGTCGAGCCTGATCTTCAGCGCTCAGGGATTTCGCTTTCCTTGCCACTAAGTCCATGCGCACAGCAACGGCATGAGCTGAAAGGCTGCATTGCTGCGTTGCCACATTGAACATCAAATGACCAAATTGCTGGACCTTAGGCGCAACATCAATCATGCCAGAAACCACCACGTAGCGATCAGACACCGCCAATGGATTATAAAAACGTTTACGAAACTCTAAAACCGCCCCGCCTTCATCGGGATCTGGCTCAGCATTATCTTCAAAACCGCTCCACAAATGCGGCATAGAATCCGATATGCGACCCATATAATTATGCAGCATTAACAGACCCGAGCCGCAGCATTCGTCCGCCTGAATAATACCCTGGCCTATTGGCCGAAACCCTTTCGCCAGTGCTTGAGGCATGGAAAGTTGTGCGAAGGACAGATCCTGGGCAATACCCCGCGGTAGCGCATGGGTTAGAGATTGCGCGGTCTCCAGTTGTAGCGCTTGGCTGCTGTCTAAAGACAAATCTGCAATTTGATACAACGCCGAACAAGCCACCTCACCTGTTGCATCATTACGCAATTCGGCAACCACATTAAATTCATCGTGCTGTAAAAAACCACAATAGCCACTTAACGGCGCGGCCAACCTTGATTCATTTTGAAAACGCGAATGCTGCCGTGTGGTCCGCGACATCAGCGAGTCCACCTCTTCTGCCCGCAATAGGCCACTACTAATCAGCCCCGCAGAAAGCGTTTGCCATAACTTTTGTTCGCAAAATCGCACATTGAGGTGATTATTTTCATCACACTCCCAGCTATTTACACTGCCTCGATAGCTTAACTCCACTGTTCAATCCTTAAATCTATGCCTAAAATCTGGATAAAATATCCGCCAACGGATTGGCTAATGCCTCAAATGGTGGTCACTAAAATGACAAATATCGCTGGCACCACAACAAAGCGCATCAATTGGTACCAAATATTAAAATAGCGCGAATTTTCAATCGCCAACTCGTCGGCTGAAATGTGCTTGGGCAAAAACCATGCAACTAGCAGCGCAATGAGCAAACCACCTAACGGCAAGAAAACTTGGTTGGGAATATAGTCCACCAACGCACCAATTGTGTTACCAAAAAGCGCAACCTCGGCCCAGTGATTATAAGTAAGCACGCTCATAATGCTGAACGGTAATAATGTCCCGGTTGCCAAAAAAGTGGCTTTGACTCGAGAGATTTTCAGCCATTGCATCACTGTACCTGTGATGGGTTCCGCAAGGCCGACCATGGAGGTCACCGCTGCCACAGAAAGCAGCAGAAAGAACAAAACCGCCACTACATCACCGCCCCACATTTGGTGAAATGCCAAAGGTAACGTGAGAAAAATAAGTCCAGTGCCAGCGTCCGGGGCCATGCCGTTATTGAACACCATTGGAAAAATTACCAGTCCTGCCAGCAAGGCGACGCCAGTGTCTGCAGCGACAATGATCAACGCGCACTTGGCAACGGAAATAGATTTTGGCAAATAGGCGCCAAACATCATCATGCCGCCCATAGCTACGCCTATGGAGAAAAATGCCTGGCTTAACGCCGCGAGGAAAGTGTCTGCACTGATCTTAGAAAAATCTGGCAAAAACAAATAGGCCAATGTTTCTGGCACTCCGCCAGCGAAAAGGTTGAAAACAAACAGCACAAGCAGTAGTGCAAATAATGTAGGCATGAGTATTTTTACAGCGCGTTCAATACCTTGCTGCACACCGGCGCAAATAATAGCGCCCGCTGTAACCAAGGCTAAAACGGTCCAAAAAATAGAGGTGGGTACATCAAGTAATAAATTGTCAAAGGTCGCCTTCGCAGTGAGGCTGTCTGCGCCGGGCATCTGTCCAGTTAAGGCCAAAAAGAAATAGTAAAGTACCCAACCTGCGACCACTGCATAAGCCATTTGAATAAGGAACGCCGTGGTGACGTTAAGTACGCCTACCCAGGACCAGTGACGACTGAGGCCCGCAGCGCCAGCGACAGCATTGATGGAAGCCGGTGGACTAAAGCCGCCTCTCCGGCCGAGCATGATTTCTGCCATCAAAATAGGCACACCGATTAAGAAGGCGCATCCGAGGTAAACGACGACAAATGCCGAGCCGCCGTTTTCGCCGGTAACGTAGGGGAAACGCCAGATATTGCCTAGGCCAACAGCAAAGCCAATAGAGGCCATTAAAAATCCGCCTGTTGATCCCCAAGCCGTTGATCCGGCGCTATTACTCATAGTTATAGCCCCTTAAATTCCGGTGCGCGTTTTTCAACAAACGCCTGAGCCGCACCCTTGTGGTCATCAGTGGTAAAACAGCGCGCCATAGACATGGCTTCACTGTCCAAAATCTGACTCAAAGATTGAGTGTTACTGGCATTCAGATTTTTCTTCATGTAACCCAGAGCAACCGTAGGCAGCGAGGCCAGTTCTGCAGCCATCGCTTGCACTGCTTGAGGGAACGCTTCAGCAGTCACCGACTGATTGATCATGCCAAGGGCCAGCGCTTGCTCACCCGTAATGACTTGAGCGGTGAACATCAGCTCTCGAGCTTTTGTGTGCCCTACCAACAAAGGCAAGAAGTAGGACATACCGTAGTCACCGGACAAGCCTACTTTAGAGAATGCTGTGGTGATCTTTGCACTGTCTACGGCAATGCGCAGGTCGCAAGCCAAGGCTAATGAACACCCTGCGCCTGCTGCCGCGCCGGGAATTGCGGCTAACGTGGGCTTAGGCATTTCATGCAACATACGAGACACATCAAAACCTGGACGCAGCGCTTGGGCACGCTGTTCTACGGTGGTTGGTGCCGCAACACCCGACCCATCACTTGCCGCAGCAAAGCCTTTTACATCGCCGCCCGCACAAAAAGCACTGCCGGCGCCGGTGAGCACTACGCAGCGCACATTAGCATCCATAGCTAGCCGAGGCAGGGCCTCCATTAAGCCCTGAATCATTTCACCACTCATGGCATTACGCGCCTCAGGTCGGTTCATGGTCAAGGTTGCAACGCCGTCCACAATGGATTCGGCTAAATGGGGTGTATGGCTCATTACTTATCCTCTCTCACTAAAACATTCGTTAAAACTGCGATTAAAATCAATATGAAACCTTAGCTGAAAACCGACAAAATTTCGTCCGCCCTCGCCGTAAAAAGGTAAATAAATGCGTACTAGGAGACCAGCAAAACGCTGCTAAAGGTTCAGTTGCGTCTAGGTTCAATACATAGAGCCAAAATTTTTTATTGCTCCGCGCTCGGCTCTAGTTTAGTGGAGACAAAATAAAACACTAAACCGAGCACAATTAGACCAACCGCCCACAGCACCTCAATAGGACGCTCAATTACCAGATAAACGAGGGTCCAACTGACAATGACCGCGTACACCAGTAAAGGCAGCGGATACCATGGAATGCGGAACGGTCTGGCTAATTCAGGTTCGCGTATACGCAGCACCAAAAGCCCCAAAACCGTTAACAAGCTATTGAGTGCCAGGATAGTTCCAGAAAATATGATGATACTCTCGAAACTGGAGGTGGCGATGAGCAGCAAGGTAATAGCCACTTGTAGCCCAACCGCATTCGCCGGC
>CAJXUL010000238.1 GCA_913060615.1 uncultured Gammaproteobacteria bacterium
AGCGTCAGATGTGTATAAGAGACAGGATTTACTCAATAGCTTTACATTAACGCATCAGGGATTGGTGAAAGTGAACGAATTCCTTGAAGCTGCTGAAGATGTCTATGCGGTGGGTGATATTACCAGCTATCCGTATAATGGCGAAGAAATGCACATTGAGCACTGGCGACTAGCCCAGCAGCATGGTCGTTGCGCAGCAGAAAATATACTCGCGAGCCTAGCCTACCCTGCCGAACGTAAAGCATTTGATCGCACACCTTATTTCTGGACACAGCAATTTGATGTAAAGTTTGAATACGTAGGCCACGCAAAAGAGTGGGACGAAATCGAAGCGGTGGGCACACCGGAAGACGAACAATACCTCGCAGTTTTTCGCAAAGATGGTAAGGAAATTGCTGCTCTGGCTAAAGGTTATCCGCAGCTCATGGCAAAAATGATTATTGAGATGGACGACCATGTTGCGCTGTCATCGGTTAAAGCTGAACTTGAAGCTGCCTAATTAACAAGCTTTGATTTGGTGACGAGAAAGCGCGTAATGGCGCGCTTTCTATGACAAGATTGCTAACTATTCTCCGAGACCGGTAGTCCTCACGTACAAATCCTTCTGATTAAACAGTTAGCGATTTTCGTTGTAGCTGTCTATACCAGCGATGCCCCACCCAAAATGCTGCGGTGATGTAGGGCACTCCACCTACTACCCACATGATAAGTCCCGCTAATTGCTGATCGGCAAGGTTGCGGGATTCACCGTAAAAAGGAGTGCTGCCAAAGGTAAGAAACGCACCTAAAAAGCCCGTGTGCATTAGCGTCACCAACAGTGCCAGCAACGCATAGGGAACTTTACGGGTAAAGGCATGTAAGCAGGCCCACCAAAACCATACCGCCGATATCAGAAAGCAGGCGTGTTCGAATACGTGAATCCAGGGATTCTCCAACGCCAACATATAAAATTTCGGGATGTGCCAGAACCAGATCATCATACCGTGAAAGTAGGTGCATACCATCGGATATTGAGTGATTTTAAATGCATATTTCCATAATCTTTCCCCATATGCTCCACAAGCCCTGTAGAACTGTGGCAATGGCCGAGCCAAAGCGAAAGCTGGCGCTATTATTACCATCATAAACATATGCTGGGTCATATGCGCAGCAGAGCTATGTTCAGCCCATTCGTCCAACGGACCCAAAATGGTAAAAAAGGTGATCAAAATGGTGATATGAAATAGCCATCTCCGCCATACAACTGCGGTAGCGTAGCGGCAGCCCCATACATAGATTATCCAGAATATCAGTACTATCACCGCCGTAAGGCTAGCGGAAAACGCGTCCTGGCCACCACTGGTAAAGGGGTTGTGCGCCCATGCACCGGTTGACCAAAACAATAACGTTGCTACGAGAATAATTAAATACATGGTGCCATCGCCAAAAGAGGAATGCCAACAGCCAGCGTCGAAATGGCCGAAGCAAGATAACTTGTCGCCGCTACACGCAGTAAAAAGCGCGACTCATTTTCTGCATTTGCCGCTACGTGCCACGACTTAAAGGCGCAAATTCCCAAATAAATAACAATAAGAAACGTAGGAATTAAAAAACTAAGGTTTATCCAATTAAATAGGCCCGCCTCGGCCGCAGGTTTAGCCAGCTGACAAGCCACCGCGACACCGCCATAAGTAAATACAAACCAGAGCGCCCAAATCACAAACCCGGCCACAAGATGCCAAGGGTGCGCGCGGGAAACTTTCATTTAGCCTCCCATATTGTTGGTAAGATCAAAAAGCTTGCGAAGCTTAGCCAAAAAATAACATGTGTAAACAACCACATGGGGCTCATTACGACAATTTCATAGGACAGCTTTGTACTGATGTAATCATAACTAACCCGCAGTGCCTGGAGCGTAGTGGTGATCACGCTGATGATACTGTGGAAAAGCAAAAAGGCCAGCATCACCAACAATACGGCATCATACGCATTAGTCGTAAATTGCAGGTCACTCGAAACAGTGATGAAAGCCAATAGTCCAACATGACCCATTCCACAGGCTGAAACGAGCCAAAGCCACTTAGCGAGCGACTTCTCTTGCTCACGGCGCAAATAGCGATTCAGACGGCGATACAAAGTCACTGCAATGGTCAGTAACGCACCACTTAGCCCCATTAAAACCGGCGAAATTGCCGACACGTCAGGTAAGGTTTTATTTGGTGAAACTGTCCACAAATATAACCAACCGAAAAGCAGCGACAAATATAAGGTGCCGTCAGCTAACAGAGTCACACACATACCCCATAACCCTGGCCCGTCAAAGGTACGCGAGTGCAGAGGCGGCTCTCCCCGGCTCGCTTCTTCATCCGTCAGTGGTGCCATCGTCTTGTGCGTGCCGTTCTCCCAACTCCAGCGTAAAAAGAAGCCTAGACCCAATATGGCGAAAAAGATGCCGACCATATACGCTTTAGACACCAGGCTGATGCACAACCCCGCCAGGGTAGCCGCACAAATTAGAGGCCACCACGAATGGCTGGGAATATGAATAACTTCTTTTAGCTTGCCACTAATCGCATCTGTTCCATACAGTTCCCGTCGCCCGTGCTTAATACTTTTTAAGCCATGTTCGCCAGCTGGAATGCTATTAATCAACGACGGGTCGTCCCATAGTGGATGACGTGATTTTACCTCAGGGATACTGGCAAAATTGTAAGACACCGGCGGCATGCCCGTGGCCCATTCCAATGTATCAGCTTGCCAAGGATTAGATGAAGCCTTTCGACCATATCGAAAATGTAGCGTCACATCTAAGACGAGCATTAAAATACCAATCGCGAGCACGAAGCCACCAATGGAAGAACTCAGATTTAACCAATCCCAGCCCAGGCCACTTTCGTAAGTAAACACTCGGCGTGGCATGCCCAACAGACCAGTTAGGTGCATGATCAGAAACGTTGAATTAAATCCGACAAACACCAAGCCAAACGCCCAGCGTCCCATTCTCATAGACGGCATTCGTCCGGAAAAATGGGGCAACCAGTAATATAGGGCGGCGATCAGCGGAAAGAACATTCCGCCAATAAGCACATAATGAAAATGCGCCACTACAAAGTGCGTATCGTGCACCTGCCAGTCAAAGGGCACCAGTGCTAGCATCACACCAGTCAACCCACCGCAAACGAAGATAAACAAAAAGCCAAAAATCCATAGCATCGGCAGTTCAAACCGAACACGGCCTACCCACAATGTCGTTAACCAAACGAAAATCTGAATGCCTGTGGGAATCGCCACCAGCATGCTGGCAATGGAAAAAAATGCCTGGGCCAAATGAGGGATCCCGACGGTAAACATGTGGTGTACCCATAAGCCAAAGCTGATAAACCCAGTGATGATTACTGATAATACAACCCAACGATATCCCACCAGCGGTCGACCCGCGAACACTGGCAATATAGTGGAGACCATACCCGCTGCCGGCAGAAAAATAATGTAAACTTCAGGATGGCCGAATAACCAGAACAAATGCTGCCATAAAATAGGGTCACCACCAGCGTTAGGATCAAAAAAAGGCATTTGCGCTGCCCGCTCAAGCTCTAACAGAATGCTAGCCAGAATCAGCGGAGGAAAACCGAACACGATCATTAACGCCATCGCGAGAATATACCAGCAGAAAATAGGCATTTTGCTCAAACTCATGCCCGGCGCTCTTGTACGCAAAATCGAGACGGTAAGCTCAATACCTGCCGATACTGCAGATATTTCTACAAAAGTCACTCCGAGTAGCCAGAAGTCTGAGCCCGCGCCAGCGGAATAGTCGTCGCTGGATAAGGGTGTGTACATAAACCAGCCCGAATTAGGCGCGATGCCTAGCACCAGACTTGACAGCAAAATCAACCCTCCAAAGAGGTAACAGTAATAGCCTAAGGCGCTCAAACGGGGAAAGACTAGATCGCGCGTGCCGATCATCTTTGGAATAAGATACATCGCCGCGCCTTCCAGAACCGGAATGGCAAACAAGAACATCATAATAGTGCCGTGCATAGTAAAAACCTGTGAATACAGGTCGGCAGTAATGAGTGTCTGACCTGGCAACGCCAATTGCGAGCGGATCAGCATTGCCAGCAAAATGCCTACGAGAAAAAAGATCACCCCGGTTAGCATGAATCGCTGACTGATAGAAGTATGGTTTACCGCTGCAAGATTGCCCCACCCAGGTAGGTTATCCCATACCCTGTCTCTTATACACATCTGACGCTGCCGACGAATAGAGAGG
>CAJXUL010000239.1 GCA_913060615.1 uncultured Gammaproteobacteria bacterium
TTCGTCGGCAGCGTCAGATGTGTATAAGAGACAGGTCTCTCAGAGTATTTTACGCTGCATTCAAGTGGCGGCTTTTTACGCAAACTTTTGTGTACACTGGACCTTCAATCACTATCTACTCGGGAGCGGGATATGGGTTTTATTAAGTCGTTTTTTGGCGTCGTCATTAAGTTGATTATTTTAATCGCACTCTGCACGGCGCTGTTTTTATATGGCATGAAGTTTGCGGACGGACCTTGGGAAGTGGTTCAAGGTGGGCCTTTTACCACTGGCGAACTGGTTAGCGAAGCACCTGATTGGTCGTTTGTAAAAGAAAAAGACACCGTAGAGTTTCAATCGCTTGACCCTGTGAGTTCCAGAACCACTTGGATCATGGAACATGAAGACCGCATATTTATCCCGTCAGGTTACATGCTCACCGACTACGGCAAGATCTGGAAGCAATGGCCCATCCATGCAGAAAAAGACGGGCGCGCCATTTTGCGCGTGGACGGCAAGCTTTATGAGCGCAATTTAGTGCGCATTAAAAACGATCCAATTTTGCCTTCAGTGCTTGCCGAGCTGAGTCGTAAGTATGCGGCTGGCGCCGTCATGTCTGTAGATGATGTGACCAGCGGTTCGCTGTGGATCTTTGAATTAGTAGAGCGTTAAAAGAGCCTTAAAAGAGCGGTAAACATGACTTCAGAACAACACGACCAGAAACAAACAAACAATGAGCGCCAAGCCCTAACCGGACTGCGTATTCTCGACTTTACCCAAGTCCTAGCCGGGCCTTTTGCCACCCAGCAACTGGCGCAAATTGGTGCTCAGGTGATCAAGATAGAACAGCCGGTTACTGGGGACATGACCCGTGGGCTGATGTCTGCTTCTAGCGACGGCATGTCGCCGTCGTTTTTAACCTGCAATTTGGGTAAGCGCAGTTTGGCCATAGACCTCAAGCACCCCAAGGCTAAAGAGGTGATCTTTAAACTGGTGAGCCAAGCAGACGCCGTGGTGGAAAACTTTAAGCCGGGGACAATGGAGCGCCTAGGTTTTGGCTATGAAGCAATTAAGGCCGTGAAGCCAGATATTGTTTACGCCTCTGTTTCTGGCTTTGGCCAAGAGGGACCTAGGGCAAGCCAGCCGGCATATGACGGCGCCATTCAAGCGTTCTCCGGCATGATGAGTATCAGCGGACACCCTGAAACCGGCCCTGCTCGCTCAGGCTATTTTTCAGTGGATATGAGCACCGCGCTGAACGCGGCGTTTTCTATTACTGCCGCACTGTTTCGTCGCCACGTAACCGGCGAGGGACAGCGCATAGACATTTCTATGCTCGATACAGCCATGATGATGCAAGCGCCCCAGATGACCGCCTACACGGTCAATGGCGTACTGCCCGAGCTGCTGGGTAATCAGTCACCGACCAAACAGCCTACCTCTAATGTTTTTGAAAGCTTAGATGGTCACGTGCAAATCATTGCCATGAAAGAGCCTCAGGTAGTAAAACTTTTTCAAGTGCTTGGGCATGAGCAGGACTATGCAAAGTATTCAGACCCCAGTGCTCGATTGAAGTACACCGATGAGATCAATGCTATTTTGCATCCTATTATTGCAGCACAAACTACTGCACATTGGCTGAAGGTCTTCAACGAGGCGGGCTTGCCCGTTTCGTCTATTCAAAATTTGGCCGAAGTCGCCGAGGAAGCACAGTTTGATCACCGCTTAACATTTACTGAAATTGATCGCCCAGGTGGCCAAAAGGGCCAACAAAAGGGCCAACAAAAGGGCAAGGACAAGGTTCGGGTAGTGAGCGCTAGCCATGTAGCTAACCCTGCCCCGCCAACCGTGCAATCACCGCCGCCTACGCTGGGTGCAGACACAACGGACATTCTGGCGGAACTGGGTTACAGCGAAAGTGATATTCGCACGATGCAGAGCGAGCAGCTGATTTGAGCCGGCTCACTTTACCCGCGCCCTGTTAGGCCTACCTGCCAGCCCTCGCTTGGCACTTCATTAGTCCCCCGCAAAGCAAAAAAAAAGCAGATCCAAACTTACGGCTTGATCTGCTTTGCACAGCTAATGAGCACTCTTTTTCGCTCTCTTGGTTTTTTGTTTAGCTCTTGTTTAACTCTAGTTTAACTCTTGGTTAAATCCGGCGCGTGGTGCGCGGGGATTGCGCTTTGGGCATTGGCTTCTTCAGCCATAGCGGCAACAGCGCGCTCGTTACCCATAATTTTCGCCATGACCGCTTCACCGGCACGGTCAAATACGCCGCGATTTTCAATGACAAATTTTTGCGACTCACGGTACTGATCCAACATGCCATTGATCTCTGGAATGACATATCGGGCAACCATATCCCAGCTTTCAAAGGTGTCGCGGCGATTGGCCCAATCATGCACAAAGCCCACTACGGTGCCGTAGCCACCGGTTAACTGAATCATTTCTCGCAGCGCCGCAATTAAATCATCAGGCGTTCCAATAATGGATCCACTGCCTGGCTGCGAGGCCATTTCTATCGCTTCGTCAGGTGAGCGGTAAGCGTCTGCGCCGGGGCGCATCAGCGTGCCCACGGTGTATTCGTTATGCCAGCGGAAGAGTCCATTTTTGGCCTGCTCTTTGGCCTTATCTTTAGTTTCAGCAATGTGCCAGTTCATCACCACACGCCAATTATCACGGTTAACCGTATTGCCATATTTGGCTGCTGCGTCTTCGGCAAAGGCCCACTGGGTAGACAGCGCCTGTAAACCTGCAGTGGTGGTCGAACCAATGGACAGAACACCTGTGCCGTATTTACCGGCCAAGGTCATGCCAGAGGGGCTGATCATAGAAGCCACAACCAACGGTAGGTCTTTTTGTAGCGGCAGCAATTGTAGCGCCGCATCGTTGAGTTCAAACCAATCAGACTTATGGCTGAAACGCTCTTCACCGCGCAGCAGCTTTTGAATCACGCCAATGGCTTCATCTTGACGGTCGCGTTGCAGCATTGGGTCTATGCCCAGCGTATGAGCGTCTGATGGCAATGCTCCAGGACCAGATCCAAATATGGCACGGCCTTGGGTCATGTGATCTAACTGCACTATGCGCTGGGCCACATTAAACGGATGATGATAAGGCAATGAAACAACCCCTGTGCCCAGCTTAATACGGTGGGTGCGCTGGCCCGCAGCAGCAAGAAACATTTCTGGGCTGGCGATCATTTCCCAACCGGTTGAGTGGTGTTCGCCACACCAAAATTCATCAAAGCCCAGCTTGTCCAAATGCTCGGCGAAATCTAGGTCACGTTGAAATTGTAGGGTTGGATGTTCACCGATGGGATGGTGGGGTGCGACAAAGGCACCAAATCGCATATTTGTCATAACGCTCTCACTTTTGATTCAACGAATGAGTATAGACCATTTTGCCCAAAACCCGCCGCACCAGCAGCCGACTATCGCCACCGCTTGTACCAAAAATGCCTCAGCCCATAATTTTATTACAATTTCCGCAAGGCACAGGGTTACCTTGCCATACATATTGTCTAGAATGACGCAGCAAGCAGCCGCACCAGCAACGCTGCAACTTATTCACACATTTGCCACGGGATACATATGGCTGATACGCAGCATCACAAACTAATCGTTCTGGGCTCTGGCCCTGCAGGCTACACAGCAGCCCTTTACGCAGCGCGAGCTAACCTTAAGCCAGCACTGATTACGGGCATTGAAGTAGGCGGTCAATTGACCACAACTACTGAAGTTGAAAACTGGCCCGGCGGTCACGCCGAACTACAAGGCCCAGAGCTAATGGTAGAAATGGCCGCACACGTA
Source organism: uncultured Gammaproteobacteria bacterium (assembly GCA_913060615.1). GTDB lineage: Bacteria > Pseudomonadota > Gammaproteobacteria > Pseudomonadales > Azotimanducaceae > UBA4421. The sequence continues at coordinate 3,792 of CAJXUL010000239.1, forward strand.
GAGCGCTTTGACGCCATCACCATATCTGACCACATTCACACCACCACACTCAGCAAAGACGGCTCACTGCATACACTGATTGGCGACCAGGCCACTTATACCTGTGAAGCACTCATTATTTGCACCGGCGCATCTGCTCAGTATTTGGGTTTAGACAGCGAAGAAGCGTTTAAAGGCAAAGGCGTCAGCGCTTGCGCCACATGCGATGGTTTCTTTTATCGCAACCAAGACGTTGCCGTAGTGGGCGGTGGTAACACGGCGGTAGAAGAAGCCCTGTACTTGGCTAACATCGCCAAGACCGTTTACTTGGTGCACCGCCGCGACGAATTGCGCTCTGAAAAAATTCTCCAAGATCGTTTGTTTAATAAAGAGAACATTATTCCAGTTTGGAACCACCAGCTTGCTGAAGTGTTGGGCGACGACATGGGCGTTACCGGTATGCGC
>CAJXUL010000240.1 GCA_913060615.1 uncultured Gammaproteobacteria bacterium
TACGAGATAGGAGTCCGTCTCGTGGGCTCGGAGATGTGTATAAGAGACAGGATGCCATTGCGCGGAAAAATTCTGAATACTTGGGAAGTAGATGCGAGCCAGGTCTTAGCGTCTCAGGAAGTGCACGATATTGCCTTGGCTATTGGCGTTGACCCTGGCGTGGATGATCTCAGCAGACTGCGTTACAACAAAGTTTGTATTCTTGCTGATGCGGACTCCGATGGTCTGCATATTGCGACATTGCTTTGTGCCTTGTTCGTAAAACACTTTCGACCATTAGTAGATGCTGGGCACGTTTATGTAGCCATGCCGCCGCTGTATAGAATTGACGTGGCGAAGGAAGTTTACTACGCCCTAGATGAGGCGGAGAAGACCGCAATTTTAGAGCGTTTGGCGGTAGAGAAGAAACGTTCAACACCAAGTGTGCAACGTTTTAAGGGTTTGGGAGAAATGAACCCTCCGCAGTTGCGTGAAACCACCATGTTCCCTGACACCCGGCGGTTGGTTCAATTGACCAATAAATCGGGGGCCTCAACAGACAACATGATGGATATGCTGCTGGCGAAAAAACGCGCGCCAGATCGTCGTGCTTGGTTAGAAAAGAAAGGCAATGATGCGGTTATTGATTAACGGCAGACGCGTAAAAGCTTTGATTTTGCTGCGGGCGAAATTTTGCGGACTAATCCAAAAGCGCAAAGAACTAGATAAACCTTATTACTCCTGACGGATAGGTATTCGATATTATGGATGACGAAATCCAAGCACCAGAGACTGAACAACTGCCGCTATCGGTATATACCGAGCGGGCGTATTTGGATTACTCCATGTACGTTATTAACGACCGCGCCCTGCCGCATATCGCAGATGGCCTTAAGCCGGTGCAGCGCCGCATTATATATGCAATGAGTGAGCTGGGCCTAAATAGCCAAGCCAAGCATGCTAAGTCCGCTAGAACAGTGGGTGATGTGCTGGGTAAGTTCCACCCACATGGTGACAGTGCTTGCTATGAAGCTATGGTGCTAATGGCGCAGCCCTTTTCTTTTCGTTATCCCATGGTTGATGGTCAAGGTAACTGGGGCGCGCCTGATGACCCCAAATCATTTGCTGCTATGCGTTATACCGAAGCGCGCCTTTCGCGCTACGCAGATTTACTGCTGACTGAGGCTCGCCAAGGCACTGTAGATTACAATCCAAACTTCGACGGTACCGTACAAGAGCCGCGTCTGTTACCAGCCCGAGCACCCTTCGTATTGCTCAATGGCAGCACCGGCATTGCTGTTGGTATGGCCACAGATATTCCACCGCATAACCTTAATGAAGTGATCAGTGCCTGTGTGCATTTGCTCGATAGTCCCAAGGCCACAGACGCAGATTTGATGACCCACATTAAGGGTCCGGACTATCCTACGGATGCGCAAATCATTACGCCCCCTGCAGACATTAGGCAGATGTATGAAACCGGTAAGGGCAGCATAAAGGCCCGCGCTATTTTTCATCGTGAAGGCCCAGATATCGTAATTACTGCACTGCCGCACCAAGCATCACCGGCAAAACTGTTAGAGGCGATTGCCCAGCAGATGCACGCTAAAAAATTACCCATGCTGGTAGATTTGCGCGATGAGTCGGATCACGAAAACCCAACCCGTTTGGTTTTAGTGCCTAAATCTAACCGCATCGACTACGACCGGCTAATGAGTCATTTGTTTGCCACCACGGATTTAGAGCGTAGCTACCGAGTTAACCTAAATATTATTGGTCTAGACCAGCGGCCTGCTGTTAAAAGTCTGGCACAAATTCTTAAGGAGTGGCTGAGTTACCGCTTTGATGTGGTCACACGTAGGCTGACCTTTCGCTTAGATAAGATTAATGATCGGCTACATATTTTAGACGGCTTACTTGTTGCGTATCTTAATTTGGATGAGGTCATTCGAATTATTCGTGAGGAAGACGAGCCTAAAGCTGAATTGATGAAGCAGTTTGCGCTAAGTGAAATTCAAGCCAATGCAATTCTCGATTTGCGCCTGCGTAACTTGGCCAAACTCGAAGAGATGAAACTCACTGGTGAAAAAAGTGAGTTAGAAATTGAAAAGGCTGGCTTAGAGAAAACTCTCGGTTCCAAGGCGCGTATGCAGACCTTGATTAAGAACGAACTGCTGAAAGTAGCCGAAGAGTATGGCGATCCCCGCCGTTCGCCTATGGGTGAGGTTGAGGAGTCCCGTGCTTATAGCGAAGAAGATCTAATCACTAACGAACCTATTACTGTGGTTCTTTCTGACAAAGGTTGGGTGCGTTCAGCTAAAGGCCACGATGTTGATCCGCGTGAATTGAATTATCGTACTGGAGATGAGTTTGCCCATGCCGTTAAGGGGCGGACTAGCGATGTGCTGATATTCCTGGATTCCTTTGGCCGCACTTACAACACACCGGGGCATAGTTTGCCCTCGGCTCGCGGTCAGGGTGAGCCTTTATCAGGTCGTTTTAAGCCCAAAGAGGGCGCGCGCTTTATTGGCGTGCTGATCGGGGTGGGAGAACAAAAAGCGTTGATGGCATCTAATGCCGGGTTTGGCTTTGTGGGCCGATTGGAAGATATGGTGACAAAGAACAAGGCCGGCAAAGCCTGTTTGAGCGTGCCCGACTCAGGGGTGGCGCTGCCTCCGGTAATACTTTCAGAAGAACTGCTGGCGGCGGAAGTGTGCCACGTGGCAGCGGTGACAGATCAAGGTCGCCTGTTAGTCTTCCCACTAGCGGAACTACCTGAACTCGCTCGAGGCAAAGGTAACCGTCTGATCAATGTGCCTACTACAGCGTTTAAAGCCGGCGAAGAAGAAATGGTAGGTGTGGTGGTGCTTGGCGCAAGAGATGAACTTTTGGTGCATGCAGGGCAAAGACATTTGCGTATGAAGCCTAAAGACTTAGAAAGCTATATTGGTGAGCGTGCGCGTCGAGGTCGTAAGTTGCCTCGTGGATTTCAGAAGGTAGATCGCTTAACCGTAGATTAAGGGCGTCTTATCTAGGCGCTTGTTGCTTAAAAGAGTGGCAAAAAAGCTGAAAAAGGGCGAGAAACCGACGAAGGTTTCTTGCTAGAAGAGCCGGTGGGGTGTGCTGGATTTTGAGAGTTACGGCGTTAGAAGCTAGCTCAGCCAGCAGTTAGCTAAACCCCAATATCAATGTGGCTTGTTCCCAGATTAATGAGGCTTCCTGTTCTGGTAACTCGGTGATGCTGAATAGGCTGCTTGCAGGTGCAACGTCTTCTAGAATGGGGTGGGTAAATGGTTGGGCCCATGCTTTTTCTGCGTCACTTAACCCGTCAAAAACCATTTGATCAAAGAGTAGTGTATTGGCTTTAGCTAGTGAGGCCAGGGTTAGGTTTTTGTCTAAATCGTCAAAGTTACTGAGCTGCTGCAAATCCATTTTTGTTGCTTCAGCCGGATTTGTTGCACTCTGGCTCTCTGACAAAAAGCAGCGGAACTCGCCATCAGTTTCATACTCAGACAATAGTCTTTGAATTAGCAGTGCAGCATAAAGTGCCTTTAACCCTCCTAGTCCCTCTTTTGATAAAACCAGTGCGATACCTTTTTCATTCAATGTCAGAGAAATGCCGGGATAAAGGGCACATACCTCTTGGGCCATGACCATAGCGTCTTGAATTGACGCGGCCTGGGCGACGCGAGAAAGGGCATATTGATTATTTAGCGTCAGCGCAATGACATAGACAGCCTGAGCCTCAATGCCTTCTTTGCGTACAGAGATAATGGGCAGCGAGCGGTTGCCGCGCGCGCTGAGTTGCAGGGCAACCATAGCTAAAATAGGGGTTAGCATAATGACCATTAAAGTGAGTAGGCTGCGCAACCAAGGCACTTGTCGTTCAAAAGCTTGCGGGTCAAGAATGATGCTTACGTAACCTGCGGTTGTGTCGTCAAGAATGGCAGTGGCGGTGTAACGGTAGGTAGGTTTTTGTTTGCCACTGGTAGCGACTATTTCGTTGCCTGCATCGTAAAAGGTGATGCCAGCAATTTCCGGATTTGCGGTTAGATGGTTTGCCGTAAGGGCTAGGTTGATGCGTTCGTCATCGAATAAATCCCCGGCGGTAGTTTGCGCTAAGGTACTGACAACACTGTTGCCATAGCGGTCCATTTCAAATTCTGTTGAGCCGGTGTCAAACCACAGTAAAAAAAGCCCTGAACTGCAAAGTACGGTGGCGACACTGTCTCTTATACACATCTCCGAGCCCAC
>CAJXUL010000241.1 GCA_913060615.1 uncultured Gammaproteobacteria bacterium
TACACCTCTCTATTCGTCGGCAGCGTCAGATGTGTATAAGAGACAGATATATTACTGACCAAATCAAAAAGCGTTTAACCCATTTGTTTGACTAACTTCAGCAGTAGGTTTTACGAACCTAACCTATTAGCGCTGATTATGAATGCTGACTATTGATTTAGAGAAGAGGACTTTTATGAGCGATACTATAGCAACAGACAGCTTGTTTAGTGTTGAAGAGCGAGAAGCGCTTCATGTGTTAGTTGGGATGATCGTACCCTCGAGTGCAATCTATAGTGTGCCCGGTGCAGATGACGAAACAATTTTTGCCGATATTTTAGACTCTGCCCGCGCTAATGAGGCACAAATTCGTGAAGGCATTGCTTATGCGCTTGCCTCTGCTTTAGGCAGCGATATGCCACTGGAACAGTTGCAGTCAGAGTTAGAAGGGCACCCAGTTATGACACCGGTAGTGACTTTGGTAATGCAATGTTATTACCGTGACGAACGGGTAATGGTGTCGTTAGAAATAGAGCCTAGAGCTCCGTTTCCAAAGGGTTTTGAATTACCTCAAGGTGATTGGTCGATGCTCGATGCGGTGCAAAAACGCGGCAAAATTTGGCGCGACGCATAAATAGGCTTAGTGAAGTTTGAGCCGCTTTATACCGGCGCCTAAACCTTAGTCTCACCGCAACCCTTGTAAAATAGCCGCTGACCCTCTGTGGTCAGCGCAGCCTCATAACGCCAGACAACCGCTAGGTTGTCGCTACCTTAGCACCGTCAATTTCCTTTTGAATCTGAGCCAGCTTTTCCTCGGTTAACGAATAATTCCAAAGCAATGGCATTGCCACAAATTTAAAAATGGCGGGGACGATTGAATATAAACACGCCAACCACAGTAGTGAATAAGCAGTATTTGGTGCGTCTATTGGATCAGCCAAAGAGTTAAAGCCAACTATGGTCGCAGTGGTAGTGCCTACGATCAGGCCTGCCGCATAGGCGAGTTTGCGGGTCATGGTCCAAATGCTGAAGTACGCGCCGCCTTGCCTTTTACCGGTGCGTGAACTGTCCAAATCGATTACGTCTGCGGCCATTGCGTAAGGCAGCGCACTCAGTGCACCGATTGCGCTGCCTTTAAGGCACATTACACCAATGAAAAAAGCGAACTTACCGGTGGGTATGCCTTCAAAACGCTCGTTCAGTCCCGCTAGCCAACTGTCTGGTAAGAAAGCGAGGGTTTTACTTAGTTCGAATGTTTCAAACCAAATTTGCGGGGCCATAGCTATGAGGGGAATAAAGCAGGACCAAAGGGCGTACCAAAAAATAGCGACCATGGTGGCGCGGTGTTTGCCAATTTTGCCTGACAGCTTAAACCACAGCGGTATAGCTACAATTTGCGAAAGGAAGTAGGGGGCTAAATAGAAGCCGTATAAATCGCCAGCTAATAAGACATGTTTAACAAAGAAAAAACTCAGCGAGTTAGTCATTGCTGAACCAATGGTAGAGAACAGAAATATGATGACTAGTTTGCGATAGGGTTCGTTGGCCCACACGTATTTGAAGCTTTCGCGCAGGGGTAAGCGTTCCGTATTGGTTTCTTTGACCGGATACTCAGGTACTACTTTGAGTTGGTTAAAGACCAAGAAGGGCATAACTATGACTAGCCCAATGGTCAAAAAGTAGACATTGTCAGCAGGGGCAGTGTAACCCCAAAAAACGATAACAGCTGGGCAAAGCGCGCCGATCAGTGAGCCTGAGACTGTAAAAGCCTCTTTCCAACTCATGACTAATGTTCTCTCGTTGTAATCTCTAGCAAGTTCGGCCCCCCAAGCGGAATAGGGTACGTCTTGGATGGTGGCGCCGATATAAAGTATCACCAGCGCGCCTAACAAATAGGGGTAGCCAGTATTGAAGGTTAAGCCAAGCCAGGTCACTTCAGTGAATTCTATAGGCGGTATCCAGAGGAGCCAAACCCCCGCCATAAAAATGGGCATGCCAATTAGAATAAAGGGTTTACGCCGCCCCCAGCGGGTACGTATACGGTCAGAAATAAAACCAACAATGGGATCTGTTAATCCATCAAACACTCTAGAGAGGGCCAGCATCAAGCCGACAAATGCTAGGCTCAGCCCGAAACCCGCAGAATCTGCATAAACTGGAGTGAGATAAACGGCCAGTGGCAGTGCAACCATAGACAACGGCATTGCTGGTGCGCCATAGGATGCAAGTTGATAAGTACTCAACGGTTTGTATTGTGACAAAACCTTCCCCCTCAAATTAATTTACAGAGATATGTTAATCACGAGATTGCCTATTACTAGGCGCTTCTCGAAAAAGCGCTTTGCTACCTATTAATCTAGTTTTCTAGATTGCCGCAGCGGAATAAGTTCCGCATTTTCCCCAATTAGTTCATTGGGAAAAGCGACGTCGACATTGCCAAATGCAATGCGCTGATGCTCTATTCTTGTGCCATTAATGTTGCCTAGAGTGCCGTAGGTTTTAAGTCCGAGTCTCGCTCTTAGTTTGGCGCTGGCTGCATCGAATATGTCGTGGGACGTAGCTGCAGCAGCATTTTCTTGTTGGCGTACCCAAGGCGCGCAGCAAAATATTGAAATTGCCCGTCGCCTATGTCCTTCCTGATTCGCGCCAGTGCCGTGCCACAGTCTTCCGTCGAAAGCGAAAAGGCTGCCGGCGGCTAGATTTACTTGGTGGCCTAATTCTGCTTTGGGAGGATGAACTCGGTGCTTAAGTGGCCAGCGATGACTGCCAGGAAAGACTACTGTGCTGCCGCGCTGGGGGGTGAAGTCATCTAGGGTGTAAAAGAGATTGAAAATGGCTGGAAACTCTACCGATGCAGGTATTTGACCTTGGTCGCGGTGGATGAGTTCAATTGCGGGGGTGGTACCTAGAAACATGTGGGCGGTAAGGCTGGAGAGCAAAAAATCTTTGCCTAATAAAAATTCAGCCAGGGCCTCGGTTTCATGTCGCTCTACTAGGTCTAAGTAGTGCTTTCCCTTGTTCACAAGATTTGGAATAACAATTTTGTTGCTTGCGCCCCGGTCTGGACATTGCTCGCCAAGGGCAACCTCAGCAGCAAACTGACGGTCTATTCGCGCGCTTAGATCGCTGACCGTGTGCTTGTCTAAGACCTCGCTAACAATGCAGCAACCGTGGGTTCGCAAATCTTCTTGGGCTTGGTTTAGGTCTCGCGTCGCCTTAGGCAGTGGTAATACTAACGGGCCATCAAATTCTACATCTTGTTGATAACGAGTTTGTTTTGTGCTCGGCTTATCCATTGCACTCTTCCCCCGAACCTTCAACGCTCGTAAACGGATTCAATTTTGTGTAGTTACCACTCATTGAAGCGGACCATTTGCTTCATATCACGGCGTCTTATGCTGCCATGGCCGCCTAGGACGGGATAACCGATAGGTACATGAGCACAGGTATACCAATCTTCAGGTAAATTAAGTAATGCCTTGACTGAGTCTTCTTCGTAGCAAAGGAGGGTGGTCAGCACGCAACCGAGCCCTTCGTTACGACAGGCGAGTAAAAAATTTTGTACGGCTGGGTAAACTGATCCGCCGCCCACTACGCTAGGTCGGTCTAGTTCAGCGTCGGTAATGGCCATCAATTTAGGGTTAAAACAAAATACCGCGATCATGGGTACTTCGTGCATGTGGCTAGCAAGGTAGTTGCCAGCTTCCATGGCCTTAATGCTGGAAGTTTTGGCGTCTTCTTCCATATGTTCTAGTCGGGCTTCGTAGCCTGGGATATAGCTATCCCAGTGGGGGCTATAAAGATCTTGTAGTGCCTGTTTCTTTGCCGGGTCTGTTACCGCAACAATGCGCCAGGGCTGTGTATTGCCACCAGTAGGGGCCCAAGTGGCCGCTGTCAGCACGCGTTCAATGACTTCGTCATCAATTGGGTCAGGGCGCAATCTGCGCACAGCACGCAAAGTGCTCATTGCATCGTATAAATCCATAACATCTTCCTCTCTCGTGCCTAAACATCGCCTAAATTAGACAAAAATTCTAGTTGATTATTTTCTATCGTTGTATTTTTTCGGTTAGGTGATGATCTCGAGGTATTGTCGCAACTGCAGGCTGGATTTTACTTGTGGAGAAGAGCCTCGACTGTATGCCGAGGGTTCGTTAGAGGGCAGGGCCATTCTGGCTGTCTCTTATACACATCTCCGAGCCCACGAGACGGACTCCTATCTCGT
>CAJXUL010000242.1 GCA_913060615.1 uncultured Gammaproteobacteria bacterium
GAGATAGGAGTCCGTCTCGTGGGCTCGGAGATGTGTATAAGAGACAGGTTTTGAACAACCGCGCGCACTTTGGCACCCCACTGAGAGCGCTGCATAATAAAGTACACAGAGAGAGTAATAACCAACGTTAAGACCATCACGATAATGCCGTTGATGGGAATCTCCACAAGGTCGGTTATGGGAATAGAACCCATCATCCAATCCGGTAGCGAGACACCTTTTTCACGGGCGCCAAATACAGAACGGTAGGTTTGCTGCAGAATTAAGCTTAGACCCCAGGTCGCTAACAGCGTATCCAGAGGGCGTTTATAAAGCCGGCGTATTAAGGCCCATTCCACAAAGGCGCCAAGACTGGCCGCCGCTATAAACGCGAGAACAATGGCAACAAAGAAATAGATGCTCGAGAGTCCAGGCAGATAAGCTTCAAAAAATAGGGAAGTGAGATAGGTGACATAGGCACCAAGGATCATAAATTCGCCGTGGGCCATATTGATGACGCCCATTTGGCCGAAGATAATCGCCAAACCCAGTGCCATAAGCACCAGTACCGAGAACAAGATAAGTCCTGCGAAGCCTTGCATGGCAAAAATTGCCATTAGTTCAGAACCTGAATATCCGTCAAACATGATCAATTCCTTGGATAAGATGTTTGTAAATATTGCATGTGAAAAATGTACATGTGGAAAAAGTGCATGTGATAAATGTACGTAAAACAGAAAGATACTGGCGCCCGAAGGCGCCAGTGGTTTAACGCTTACTGATAACCTTTAGGGAATGGGTTGGGTTCGATAAGATTTTCGGACTCAAATACCACATCAAACTGACCATCTTCACGTGCAAGACCGATACGTGCTTTAGACCAAAGGTGCTGGTTTTCGTGAACTTTGACGTAGCCTTCTGGCGCTGTAGTCACTTCAATACCTGGCAGAACTTCTTTAAGTTTGTCGATGTCGAAAGAACCGGCTTTCTCAACCGCGTACTTCCAGATCCAAGGACCTAAGTAAGCTGCTTGAGTTACGTCACCGATAACACTGTCTTCGCCCCACATTTCTTTAAAGGCTTTAACGAATGTTTCGTTGTTGCTGTTAGTCAGACTCTGGAAGTACTTCATAGAAGAGTAAGCACCGACCAAGTTCTCACCACCGATACCCAAGACTTCGTCTTCAGTAACAGAGATAGTCAGCATCAGCGGCTTCTCTTTTCTCCAATCGATACCAGCAGCTTTAACCTGCTTGTAGAAAGCAACGTTAGATCCACCCACAACAGCGGCGAAGATAATGTCAGGCTTCTTCAGTTTGACTTTGTTGATCACTGAGTTGAACTGCGTGTGACCCAGTGGGTAGTACTCTTCACCAACAACTTTAAGACCCAATTTGGCGATGTGCTTACGGGCGATTTTCATCGACGTGCGCGGCCAGATATAGTCAGAACCTAAAAGGTAGAAAGTCTTAACGCCTTTCGTTTTTACAACCCAATCGATACTCGCAATAATCTGCTGAGTGGCTTCTTGACCGGTGTAAACAACGTTTGGAGACTGCTCAAGTCCTTCATAGAACGTGGGGTAGAAAAGCATACCGTTGTACTGCTCAAAGACTGGCAGTGCAGCTTTACGACTAGCGGATGTCCAGCAGCCCATTACCGCGGCAACATTATCTTTTACCAAAAGCTTGCGTGATTTCTCAGCAAAGGTTGGCCAGTCACTGGCGCCATCTTCCTGAATGTATTTAATTTGACGACCTAGCACGCCACCTGATTCATTGATTTGTTTGATCGCTAGTTTCTCAGCCTGGGTAGAACCCGTCTCACTGATCGCCATGGTGCCGGTGATCGAGTGAAGGATGCCGACAGTAACAGTGTCATCGGTAACCGCGAGACCGGTGGTGTTAACGACAGATGTAGCAAATTCGTCAGATGCTGCATTGGTCAAGCCTGCTTGGGCTACTGCAAAGGCTGCAGCAGATACCAGCAGGGCGCGACGCCAGCTTGGGATGTTATTAGTAATGGAGCTTTTCATGGGGAGACCTCAGTAAGTTAAACTCGCTGAGATTATTGGCTGTCGAGGCAAAACCCACAATTCGCCTTATAGCCCCAGGTATACGTTATTTAGCGCATAGGCGTTTGAGGGATTGTCTGGGAGGATAAAAGACTGCTCGAAAAGAGGTTGGCTGTTTCGATTTAAAATTGCTCTTAGCAGGTTGGTTGATTAACGTTTTGGCCTACTGCAACTGCATTGGCAGACTAATTGCATTGTCTACAACATCAACTCTGTTTTCTTTCTTCCTCACAGGTGCTCCAATGACGGCTAGAACAAAGCAAGGCGTCTTTGGCGCCCGCCGCAAGTACAATCAGTGGGTTGGGGATCAAACCCTGGAAGATTATGCCCTTCGCTTCACTAGCGTCAGCGCACGAAAATGGAGCGCTTTAAAAGTCGCAAGCACCGCTTTGGGCGCGATTACCTTTTTAGCCCTCGAGGCGATTGGCGGTTCCATCACTCTGAGCTATGGTTTTCACAATGCCGTGGTTTCAATCTTGCTAGTGAGTGTAGTGCTGCTTTTACTCTCAATGCCGATCAGTTATTACAGCAGTAAATATGGCCTGGATATAGACCTGCTAACTCGCGGCGCGGGATTCGGTTATATAGGCTCCACCATCACCTCGCTGGTCTATGCCTCCTTCACCTTTATCTTTTTGGCCCTTGAAGCCAGCATTATGGCCCTGGCATTAGAGCTTATCTTTGGTCTGCCCCTGCACTGGGGCTATCTGGTGAGCACGCTGGTGGTGATTCCTATAGTCACCTATGGCATTACCATGATCACCCGCTTTCAGGCCTCGACACAGCCATTTTGGGTGTTGCTGCAGCTGTTACCCATCGGCTATATTTTAATCAATGATATGGGCAGCATTGATAACTGGATGCAGTTCCAAGGACAGAGTCAAAATGGCCCCGAGTTGGACTGGCTGATGATTGGCGCGGCATCGACTCTACTGTTTTCTCTGGTGGCGCAGATTGGCGAGCAGGCGGATTACGCACGCTTTATTCCACCGCAATCACTAGCCGGCAAGAAAGCCTGGTGGCTGGCAACGATTTTGGCCGGCCCTGGCTGGATTATTATTGGCGCCTTTAAGTTATTGCTCGGTTCATTTTTATTGGTGCTGGCAATCAACTATGGCATTAGTCCCGAGCAGGCCGCGGAACCGACTCAGATGTATCTGGTGGCCTTTAGCTATGTCAGCCAATCACCCTCCACCATACTGGCTCTCACCGCAGCCTTTGTGGTGCTGTCTCAGTTAAAAATCAATGTCACCAATGTCTATGCAGGCTCCATCGCCTGGTCAAACTTCTTCGCCCGTCTCACCCACGCCCATCCGGGACGTGTGGTCTGGGTTGTGTTTAATGTGGTGGTGGCGATTATCCTGATGGAAGTGGGCATCTATAGCGCACTGGTAAAAACTCTGGGCATATTTGGCATTATTGCCCTCTCCTGGATTGGCTCCATGGTCGCGGATCTGGTGATCAATAAACCACTGGGCCTGAGCCCCCCCCATATAGAATTTAAGCGCGCCCACCTCTACGATATCAATCCGGTTGGTGTCGGTGCCATGCTGATATCCATGACCCTTGGCATCATTGCCTACAACGGTGTATTGGGTGCTGAGGCCCAAGCTTTTTCGTCATTTATCACTCTGGCTCTGACCTTTTTAATCTCGCCGCTAATTGCTTGGGCCACTAAGGGGCGCTATTACATTGTGCGTCCGGTGCCTTTGGATAACGAGCTATCTGGCCCTCTATCTAGCCCTCTATCTAGCCCTTCATCTAGTACGCAATGTGGTGTCTGTGAAAATCATTTCGAAAAGCCAGACATGACTTACTGCCCGCTCTATCAGCTACCGATTTGCTCTCTCTGTTGCTCTCTTGATGCACATTGCAAAGATGCCTGTAGACCAGAAGGTTTGATCTCGAATCAATTTTTGGCCTTTGTGCAGCTGTTTTTTAAATCTATCAGGCTGCGGCATATCCAATCTCGAGCATTTAAATTCACGCTGTTATTCAGCATTAATACTGTCTCTTATACACATCTGACGCTGCCGACGAATAGAGAGGTGTAGA
>CAJXUL010000243.1 GCA_913060615.1 uncultured Gammaproteobacteria bacterium
CATATGGGGCGCCTAGATCAACAATTAGCGAGCGCTAATTTTATTGGCGGCGATGGACCTAACATTCTCGACTTTTCAACTTATCATTGCTGTTGGTTTGTGTACAAAAATGAAGTACTGCAAAGTGATTTAGAGGGTTTCCCTGCGCTAGCCCAATGGATGGCAAGAATGGCCGCCTTTGGCCACGGAAACGCAATTCCAATGACTGGCGAAGCTGCCATTGCAATCGCTCGTAATAGCGCATTTGCAGCGGAGCAAAATGTTACAACCCTTTCAGGCACAGAGCTGTCTCGAGGTGAAAAAGTTTCAGTAATGCCAATTGATTATGGGTTTCAACCGACGCAGGGAACGTTGCTCGCTGCTTCTATGGAAGAATTAGTAGTGAAACGAGTAGACGAGCGGGTAGGAGAAGTAGCCGTACATTTTCCTCGCCTTGGGTTTCAGGTTAATAGAGCTACTTAACAACGCGGTCGGTGCGCATGGTTTATCAAGTTATATCTGAAGGTAATTAAAAGTAACCGGATTGAAAGCGCATTCCTTGGTGGGCCCCGATGCAATAATTTTTGTATTGGTTGTGGCTGAAGAGCAGTGCTGGTAGTGCTGTTCTGTTGGGTCGGCTGCGAAAAAATATTTGGAGGAAACTATTGTGAGGGTAGTCATTGTAAGCGGCGGTTTTGATCCGTTACATTCTGGGCATATCAACCATTTTGAGGCGGCTAAAGGGCTGGGTGATAGGCTAATCATTGCGCTCAATAGCGATGCGTGGCTGGCTAGAAAAAAAGGCCGTCCGTTCATGCCTTTTCAAGAGCGTGCCGCAATTATATCGAAACTGCAGATGGTGGATGAGGTCTGGCAGTTTAATGATGATGACGAAAGTGCCTGCGCAGCACTTGTTCGAGCCAAGGCTGCGTTTGCTGAAGCGACTATTGTTTTTTGTAATGGTGGAGACAGACAAAAAGATAACATTGCAGAAATGGGCGTAGATGGCGTTGAGTTCGTTTTTGGTGTTGGTGGTAACGACAAGGCTAACTCAAGTAGTTGGATTTTGAAGGAGTGGCAGCATCCGACTATGTCCAGACTGTGGGGTAAGTATAGTGACTTGTTCCGCGACTCGGCTGTGAAAGTGAAAGAGCTAATAATCGAACCAGGAAAGAGTATAAGTTATCAGCGCCACTTCAAGCGAAGCGAAGTCTGGTTTGTAAGTAAAGGCCAGTGCACTGTAAAACACGGCGCGGATACAAACAGTCCAGATTTATTCGAGATCATTGATCTAAAGACGGATGAAGTGATCAGAATTGGTGTTGGAGAATGGCACCAAATAATTAACCATAAAGACAGTCCTCCATGTCACATTATCGAAATTCAATATGGACAAGAAACCTCTGAAGAAGACATAGAGCGTTGTTTGTAGACGCCGTGTACTGGTGTCGGATTTGTTTTGTCCAACGGTAGCCTAATTTATCCGGCGCCTGTGCCTTTGCAGCCTTAGCATCAGGTTTTAGTAACTGCATCCGTTGCCCGCGCTGAAATAGTTGGCAGTGATCAAAATTCAAAATCGGCGAACCACAAAACGATGGCGCAGGGCCTATTCTAAATTTCTTCGGGGCTATTATGTCTGCTACTCTAGCCAACCTTTTTCGCGCAGTGTATTTGTTAGCCAACCTAGTTCGCTCTGTCAATTTATGACTGAAATTATGGAGGAAAAGTCGTCAGTCCAATATGCGGTAAAGCGCTCGTCAGGCCATTGACCGTTAAGTACTTTCTCTGGGATCTGTTTTAGAACCGCTTCGTTTTTGGTGACGAGAACCCAACTACTGCTAGTGGCGACCGCTTGTCTATCCTGTTTATCAATCACCAGCAAGGCTTCCATACCTATTTCTTGAGCCATGCGTTTAACGAGATTTTCAAGGCGCATGAACCGGTTAGAAGTATGAATGGCTAGGATGCCATTTTCAGCCAAGCTGTTTTTGTAAATTTCAAAAGCTTCTATGGTCAACAAATGCATAGGAATCGAATCGCTTGAAAAAGCACCCGCAATTATAAGGTCGTACACAACTTTATCTTTGCTCTTGGCCAAGTATTGAAGCTGCAATCTGGCATCGCCCAAGGTAACCTCATAAGTTCCCTTGCATTGATCTAAGTATGAAAAATTAGTTTCTGCTACGTCTAGGACAAGTGGGTTGATTTCGTAGAAATGAATTGTGTCACTTTCCTTAAGCCATGCGCATACCGTGCCAACACCAACACCAACACCAACACCAATAGCTGCCATTTTGACGTTTTTGTTTGGCGCGATGTTTTCTGGCGAATGCAAAAACTCAATGGATTTTCCAAGCCCGCCGGAGGCAGAATAATATGCTGTAGGCGTAAGGGGTGCCGATAAATCATTGCTTTGAGAGCCATGCAAAGTTCGGCCGTTGGTTAGAGTGCGTATTTTTTCAAAATTCGTAACAGTCAAAATTCCGTATTCATTTCTATCCTGCATGACTGTATTGGCTTTTAGCAATTGTCGGTCGATAGAGCTGATAACAATTGATAACGTGACCAAACCAAAAACCAAGTGCAGGGGAAAAACTTGCAGTGAACTTTTGGCAATTGTAGCTAAAGATCTTGCTCCTGATTGAAACACGATCCAAGCCAGAAAGAGCGGGATACAGAAAAACATTAAGCGACCTTGAAAGTGATAGTAAGGCACAAGTATTTCTGGAGAAACAATTGCGACATAAATGCAGCTTGCAGCATTACCTGCAATCATTAGCAGTAGAATAAATTTGCTACGAACATATTTAGGGGCTTCATATCGATCGATATTAGCAAAATGTTGGTTTGCCAAAGTAGCCAGATAGATGACTAGTATTAGAATTAGAGAGAGTTGGTATTCGTAAATGCTGGGAAATATTTTTGGAGAAATTACAGCAACAAATACACCGCCCAAAGCGCCTCCAACTGCCACTAAAAGATAAAATTTGGTTAGATGCTGTTGCGTTGGCTTAATCAGCGAAAGCTCTCCGTGACAGCACATTGATGCGCTAAAACAAACCATAGAGTAAGCGATTACTTGAAAAGTAATCGGAGCTGAATTGCCAGCTTCTAATACAAAACAAGATAGCACTGTCGATATAAGCAAAAGCGGAAAATATAGTTTTCTCAGATACCAACGTGAATGCTCAAAGCAAATAATGAAAGAAATTAGATACAAACATAAGGGAAGTATCCATAGAAAAGGCACGGCGCCAACCTCGTTAGTCATGAGGTTGGTGGTATCGAGTAACGATATAGATGCCAAGGTTGGTAATGTCAGCCAGAGTGCGGTGACATTTTTACCTGCTGCAGGAGGTTCATGCTCATCGTTAAAGGGGCGCTGATTTACAGCAGGGGATAGCTGTTGGTACTTATACCCCAACATGGCCATTAATATGGCAAAGAGAACAAACCCTGCAGACCAAATACTAGATTGGTTAGACAAAGAAAAAAATGGCTCAATCAGAAAAGGGTATGAGATTAGGGCCAATAACGAACCGGCGTTTGAAAGCGCAAATAATCGGTAGGGAGATTTGTTGGGGTGAGTGCGACTTTGCCGCCTGGTCCATGATGGATTTGTCATTTATCAACCAGCCGCCGCCGTGAAAAATCATCAGCACTGGATAACTGTCTTTGCCCGAGGTTGGCGTATAGATATCCATGCTAAGGTCGAAGCCGTCTGGAGACGTCCAGAGGACGTTGGGTGCCAAGGTGTATTTGCTAGGGTCGTTGTGGCCCGGCTTTTCCGCTGGCGCAGCACACCCGAAACTCAGAGTGCACAGTAAAAAGGCTATCCAATTGCGTGTGATGAATTTCATGCAATGCTCCCCTTCAGTGTGTGTTCGCCGACCACGGCCATTTAACCGCTTTTTTTTGCCTAAGGCTATTAGGCACCAGAGGCTTTAAGTGCGCGTTTGGCGACCCCGGCTGACACATATATTTTGGCTTTTAGTGTCTTCTCCTTGGATTTGTAATCCTTGTCAAATGACTTGCCTAAGCCTAAGAAATTACGGCAAGCTGTTGAATCGTCAATTTATTAGGGAGAGGGAAAATGGCTGTCTCTTATA
>CAJXUL010000244.1 GCA_913060615.1 uncultured Gammaproteobacteria bacterium
CTACACCTCTCTATTCGTCGGCAGCGTCAGATGTGTATAAGAGACAGATCTACATCAATAGTCGCACTGGTAACAATTATTTTTAGGTCTTTGCGCTTCACAGTTAAACGCTTTAAATAGCCGAGCAGGAAGTCAATATTGAGACTGCGCTCGTGGGCTTCGTCAACAATAATTGCATCGTACTTGTCGAGAAACCTGTCATGCCTAATCTCAGTAAGCAACAAACCATCTGTCATGACTTTCACCAATGTACTGTCATTGGTTTGGTCAGAAAAGCGCACGGCGTAGCCAACATCCTGCCCCAGCTGCGCATCCATTTCCTGGGCAATACGCTGGGCTACTGTTCGCGCGGCAATACGTCTGGGCTGGGTGTGGCCAATAATACCGGTTAACCCTAAGCCGATCTTTAGGCAAAGTTTGGGTAACTGGGTGGTTTTACCTGAACCTGTTTCACCGGCAATGACGACAACCTGGTTGTCTTCTAACAACTTACATATTTCGTCAGCAGCCTCACTGACTGGCAGGCCTTCCATTGGCGTGAGATTAAGTTTGGCGAGGTTACTTCTGCGCTGCTCTAACAAAGCATGAGAAGTATCTTCAAGAGATTGGCGTGCAGGGCCTTTAATACGATGGAGCTTAAAGGCGTCTTTACGCATTACATCGGGTTTATTTTGACTGTTCATTTCGATCCTTCGATCCCAGTCACATGCCCAAGCGGCTTAGATTAACTCGGCTAAATTTTGCTACTGCATGGCTGGCTGTAACCTTGGCTAAAATTTTCTGCACAACCGTTTTGCTAAAGCACTTTGCTCAAGCACTCTGCTCAAGCACTCTGCTAAAACACTCTGCTAAAGCACTCTGCTAAAACAGCGGCCAAAAAAATTTACGCAGCCAACACCCTACATCTTTCTACGGGCACGCCAATGCGAGCCCAAGGTCTAGTCAATCTAGACTAACTACCTGACTATTTAGAAAGATTTCCCATACCTTCTTCAAGGCCTTTAATGGTTAGCGGGAACATATTTCCGCCAACCAGTTCCTGAGTCATCATCACTGAAGATGAATATTCCCATGTTTCTTGAGGGGTAGGATTAAGCCAAATGACTTTGTCATAAATGGTAGAAAACTTCTCCATCCAGGCTGCACCAGGCTCTTCGTTCCAATGTTCCACGCTGCCGCCTGCATGAGTAATCTCATAAGGGGCCATAGTTGCATCACCCACAAATACCACTTTGTAGTCTTGGGAGAACTTATTCAGAACCTCTAGCGTAGGCATGCGTTCAGCCATGCGACGTCGGTTGTCTTTCCATACGGATTCATAAATAAAGTTATGAAAGTAAAAACTTTCGATATGCTTGAACTCTGTTCTGGAGGCCGAGAACAATTCTTCGCAAATCTTAACGTGGGCATCCATAGAGCCGCCAATATCCAAGAACAACAAAACCTTTACGGTATTACGTCGCTCCGGGCGCATCTTTATGTCTAACATGCCGCCATTATGGGCCGTGGACTTAATGGTGCCGGATATATCTAACTCATCTTCCGCACCGGTTCTGGCAAATTTGCGCAATCGACGCAACGCCATCTTAATGTTCCGGGTGCCGAGCTCTACCGAGTCATCCAAGTTTTTATATTGGCGCTCGTCCCACACTTTCTTGGCTTTTTTCTTTTTGCCTTTGCCTAGACCACCAGGGCCACTTTGACCTTGCCGATCTGCATTGCCCTCGTCACCGTCTTTGCCTTCTTCGCCGGCTTTTGCTTCGGCTTCTTCCTTGGCTTTTTTAAACGCTTCGATCAGTTTCTCGAGGCCACCCAACGACTCAATTTCCTTGAGTTGTTCGGGTGACAGAGATTTCTCGAATTCGTGTCTAAGCCATTCATCAGGAATCAAACTTTCAAGCAAACCATGCAAATCTTCTAAGCCCTTAAAATAGGCGCTAAAAGCTCGGTCAAACTTGTCGTAATTCTTTTCATCTTTTACCAAAGCGGTTCGGCTCAAGAGATAAAAATCATCCAAATTTGCATAAACCAGTTGATGCTGTAACCCACTAATAAGATCCATAAGCTCACGGATAGTCACCGGCAGCTTATACTTTCTAAGGGTTAGAAAAAAATTGATGAGCACAGTCTAGCCCCTACTATCTCGACGATTCATAAACGCTAAGCGTTCCAGTAGATGCACGTCTTGCTCGTTCTTAACAAGCGCACCGTACAGAGGAGGAATAGCCTTGCTGGCATCTCTGTTGGTCAAAATCTCGTCCGGAATATCGTCTGCCATCAGCAGCTTCAACCAGTCGATTAGCTCAGACGTAGATGGCTTTTTCTTCAAACCAGGCACTTTGCGTACGTCAAAGAAAATTTCCATAGCTTCTTTAACCATGTCCTGCTTCACGCCCGGAAAGTGCACATCAACGATCTGCTGCATGGTTTCTCGATCTGGGAAATTAATGAAGTGGAAGAAGCAGCGGCGCAAAAACGCATCTGGTAGTTCCTTTTCATTGTTTGAGGTAATAATAACGATAGGACGGTTCTTCGCTTTAATGGTTTTGCCTAACTCATAGACATAAAATTCCATGCGATCAATTTCTTGTAACAGGTCATTAGGAAATTCGATGTCTGCCTTATCGATTTCATCAATCAACAAAACCACACGCTCTTCAGCGTCAAATGCTTCCCAAAGCTTGCCTTTCTTAATGTAGTTGCTGATGTCGTTAACACGCTCATCACCTAACTGAGAGTCACGTAGGCGTGAAACCGCATCGTATTCATAAAGGCCATTAACCGCCTTTGTGGTGGACTTAATGTGCCATTCTAAAAGTGGCATCCCAAGAGATTTTGCTACTTCAATAGCCAGCATTGTTTTACCAGTGCCTGGCTCACCTTTAATTAGCAAAGGGCGCTCTAACTTTGCAGCGGCGTCAACAGCCATGCTCAGTTCGTCGGTGGCGATATACGAGTCGGTACTTTCAAAAATCATTCAAAACTCTCTTTTTGTCTGTCTAGTGGTCTATTAAATTGTTTATCAAATTGTCGATTTAGTCACCTGTTTGGATAAGGCTAAATCAGGCCAAATTCTTTTTAAGGGTTAGTTAATAGCTTTAGCTGCCCCAATCTTCCCGTTTTTTTATTCTATCGATCTTTCTATTTGTAGATCTCTTAACCAAAGAATCAATCTATTTGTCGATCTTCCGAAGATCATCAGCGCTTGTGTCGCACATACTGCGGATCTACTCTAATAGAGCTTGGGCAACCCATGCAACCATACAGTTGCTGAAGATTACCCAACCACGCCAAAGTTAGACCAAAAATCCACCCAAGATAATAAAACAAATACAGCAGGGGTTGGGGGTTATCCGCCGCTTTTTCGCGCCTAATTTGTACTCGCATTTCCCTTGGTATGGGTTTGGTCTGCGCTTTTCTTATCTTTCGACCTAAACAAAACCAATGCCAGCAGCCCAATAATGCTCACGCCACCTAGCCCAAGTACCAATATGCCTTGGCTCTCATTCGGCAGACCGCTGCTTTGAAACATGGATTCAAAGACATAAACAACAAACGCCGGTGCGTAAATGCCGGGATAGTTGGGTACCGGTGCTGGCAAAAGAAAAAACACGAATACCAGCGTGACGAAAATATATCTTAGTTTTCGCGGCCAGCGAGCACGCGCGGGCCCTGCCCCTCTGAATAACAAGTTCAGGCAAAAAGCGCCAATAACCGCCAAAATAGCAATGACAATCCAGGCATTGGCATAAGGCATTCTAATTTTTCCCAATTTGTCTTAAGTATTGCAAAGTGCTGACCACCCTCGTTAGAGCTGCACATTGCGGTAAATGAAAACTATGAATTAGGCACATCGGACATTTCAACCCAATGAATAATCATGTCCTGCTGGTCGTCTTCATGAACTTGAGATTCTGCAACTACTTTACCTCGCACTGAAATCTCAGCCTCGTGAACAGTATCTGGACTACCGCTCACCAACGGATGCCACCACTGCAAATCTCGGCCCTCGGATAAGGTGCGATAAGCGCATGTGGTTGGCAGCCAACTAAATTCGACGAC
>CAJXUL010000245.1 GCA_913060615.1 uncultured Gammaproteobacteria bacterium
TCTCGTGGGCTCGGAGATGTGTATAAGAGACAGGCCCCCCAGGTATTGGGTAGGCTGATCGCCGTGGGCTCCATTACGTCCCTGGTGGTGTATTCAATATTGTGGCTGTGCTTAGAGATTTTTCAGTTAGATTACATTTGGAACTTCGCGCTGGCTGGAGGGGTGTGCATGATATTGGCTGTGGTTATGTGGCTGAATTTTCCGCACTTTCCGTCAAAAACTGTACAGCATAAAACCTTGATCTTGCGTAAGCGCTATTGGCTTTATTATGTGCTGACATTTTTGTCCGGCGCGCGTAGGCAGATATTTGTCGTGTTTGCTGCGTTTTTGATGGTAGAAAAATTTGGCTACAGTGCAAGTGAGGTCACACTGTTATTTCTTATTAACTATGCCTTCAACTGGTTCTTTGCCGAGCGCATTGGCAAGTTAATTCATCACTTTGGCGAGCGCCGCGCACTCACTGCCGAGTACATTGGCCTGATCTTTGTTTTTGTTGCTTATGGTTTGGTAGACAACGCCACATTGGCGGCAGCTTTATATGTAATCGACCACATGTTCTTCGCTATGGCCATTGCCATCAGCACGTACTTCCAAAAAATTGCCGATCCCAAGGATATGGCCAGTACCGCAGGGGTGTCTTTCACCATCAGTCATATCGCAGCGGTAGTCATACCCGCAGCGTTGGGTGTGGTTTGGATTACGGCGCCAGAGTTGGTGTTTTATTGCGGTGCCGTTTTTGCTTTGTTGTCGTTGATAGCATCCCAGTTTATTCCTAACCAACCTAAGCCCGGTCAAGAAACACTGATGATGGGGAGTGGGGCTGCGCCTGCTAAGGCTTAAGCATAGGGTAAAGGGGTAAACATATTCTAGGCGCGCGCCCTTGCAGCCGTAACGCAAAAGCCGGTTGGGCATGTTGGCCAAGGCATTTTTTTGTGCACGCATTATGACTTGGCAGAACGATATCGGGAGACGGCTTTATTGAACGAGGTGGTGAGATAAGCCGTCACCGCATGGTTTCCGTTAGCGCGTCATTTAATGCGCTAACCAAAAGCACTTACCAAAAATGCTAACCAAAAGCACTAACTAAAAGCGCTAATCAAAAACGCGAAATAGTATTAGGATCAATTTCTGCACAAATACCATTCCCTAGCGCGTCGTACTCGGCTCTAACAAACGCCTCGCCTCTAAAGTTGCGTGCATACAACCGGCAGCGCTCGGCTTCGTCGTCTATTGTTGGGTCCATCGCTAGCTCGGCTTTGATGCTTGCGAGACTAACAATTTCTTTGTTCATGAAGATGCCCTGATCGGCCGGTGTGTCTAGCACTAAGCTCTGCATGCCGCCCATGCCCCAGCTTACCCACATGGGTTCGTTGCCATCGCGCCCTTGCATGGGGCTGCCGTTGTGTGCAAATTCGCTCCAATAAGAAGTCATGCTGTTAGCCAACGCCGCTTGGTTGTCATCATGTGGGTAGATGTAGTCTATACCGAAGCCGCCTTCAAAATCGTTAAACGCAAAGGCAATTTCTAGTCCATGTGCTGCGCCCAGCGCAGTGCTTAGATCAAACCCTAGCTGCGAAGGTTCTTCATCCCAGTCGAATCTATAGGCGTAAACATGCTTGTTGCCAGCTTTGGTCATGTATTGGGCTAAGTCGTCTACACCTCGAGCTTTCCAAGTCAGCGCACCGTATTTTACCGTGCGTCTATACGCAATTTTGTCTTTAAGCCGGGGTAGAAAGCCCAAAAAGTTTTCTAGGTAGCGTGGATCGCGGGCCATAAAAAGTGCGGGTTCGTCTCTGTTGGTGCCCAGTATGATTGGCACCGCATTGTGATTGTCTAGGTTAGAAAAAAGCTCTTCTACACTGAGATCGGGTAGCACGGTGCCGTCGGCAAAGTTATCTGGCAGGTTGATCATGCCAAAGCCGCCGGAATCAAACAGTTGGAAAATTTCTTCTACAGATTTGTTGTATAAATACTGTCGAGTATACGAGCCGCTCATGTCTAATTGCAGGGCTTCTGCTGCCTCTCGTGAATCTATGGTGCCGTCGGCGACAAGTAACTGGCTCACTATTTCTTTAGAACTAAATGGGTGCCCGCCATCGCGGGCAAAGTTTTGCCCGACTGTAAGCGCGTTGGTGCTGTATCCGCCACTTTGCACTATGGCTCTGTGGAACAAGCCCTTAGCCAGTGGAGAGGCCATCATAGCTAAGGTGTCTCTGCCGCCCGCGGATTCGCCAAAAATCGTGACGTTTTCTGGGTCGCCACCAAATTGAGAAATGTTGTCGCGTACCCACTTTAGCCCTTGAATGGCGTCTAAAGTGCCGTAGTTGCCAGAATCGTCTTCTGGGTTGCCAGTGCGGATAGCCGGATGAGTGAACCAGCCAAATACACCTAGCCTATAGTTAATGGTGACTAAGACTACGTCGCGCTGCATTGCAAGGTTTGAGCCGTCGTAACTGCCGCCTTGACCAATGCTATTGCCGCCGCCGTGTATCCAATACATCACCGGCAGATTTTCGGCATTGGGTGGGGCGTAAATATTTAGGTAAAGGCAGTCCTCATTGCCAATGATGCTGCCTTGAGGAGCATCAGGTTGGTCGCTAATGAGTGATGCGAATTGTGGGCAAACTGGGCCTGAAGCCAATGCTTCAATAATGCGGCGGGTCTTTGTAGGTTGTACGGGGGTTGGTGCACGCCAGCGCAGTGGCCCAGTGGGGGCTTCGGCGTAAGGGATACCTTTCCAAGTGTAGGCGCCATTTTCGCCAATATAGCCCAAAATATTGCCAGAAGTAGTTGTACGCAAAGTGTCCGTTTCTGGCTTGAGTTGTGTATGTATAGGGTATTGGCGCTCATAAAAAGCGAAGCCTGCGGAAAATACAAAAAGCCCGATGGTGAAATAGATATATGAGGGTAACTTTATGTTCATGTAATTGTTCTCGTGGTCCTTGTACCGGTCGTTATGCTTTTTGTGGCGCGGCGACTACTGTTCTTCGTTTTGCTGGTTTCTGTCTTGGTTCTTGTTGATCTTTCTTGATTTTTTTGAGAATGCTCTAATGATCGTGTAGCGTAGCTATTTGGTTTTTATAGGTCCCTATGACCTTGTTGCACAAGGTCGTTTTATGCTTTTTGGGCCAGTCATGTCTCTCGTGTGTCTGCGGCTCTATCAGTTTATCGGCTTATCGGTTTAGTAAGCCTAAGAGCTGTCAATCGTCTTTGCCTTTTTCGCCCTTGCCTGCTGTCTAGCCGCAGGGTTGCAATTTTGCCCTTTTAGTTAAAATTTCATTTGCTTGTTAGGGACGAACGGTGGGTTATAGGCGACGTTCGCGGCTTTTATAGAAACGTCCCGCAAAGGGCGCTTATTGATGTTGAAGCCCTTTTGCATGCGCCAATATGCGCTACTCTGCGTTTTCAGCGGCCAATATTTCTTCAAGTAACGCGAGCGAGCCGCGCATGCCCTTTTTAATAAAGGGTGCCACTTCAGCGGGCACGACATCGGTACGCCAAATAAATTCGGTGCCTTGGGCTGTATCGCCATCTTGAGGATTAAGCTTAATGGACGCTAAGTGTGACTTAAGCTGAGGTGTAGACTCTATCACCGAATATTCCATGAACATTTGCGCGTCATCATGGCTAACAATGCGTTCTGCTAGCCCGCCAGCACCTTCCATTTTGAAGCGCCTTACTTCACCGTCAAACTCGCAGGATTCAACGCCGGGTACCCAATCTACGCGCCCGGGTGAACCAACAATGGCCCAAATGGTTGCAGGTGGATAAGGTAAAAAATGCTTAATTTCAATGCTCATGAATAACGCTCCCCAGCTGTTATTTAGGTGTGGTCGGCGAACGCCCACAACACACCAATTTATAAGTTTTATTATTTGCGCTAGGCCGCACATTAACCGGATTTGCGTTAAATCATGGGTCAATGGGTGATTAGGCAGTGCGGGCATTCTAGCCGAAGATCACGGGCATTGTTAACTTGGTATGTGTAGCGACTGTCTCTTATACACATCTGACGCTGCCGACGAATAGAGAGG
>CAJXUL010000246.1 GCA_913060615.1 uncultured Gammaproteobacteria bacterium
CTCTATTCGTCGGCAGCGTCAGATGTGTATAAGAGACAGATTTCAATATGGTCGATTTTGTGAATGCTGCCACCGCAAAGCCTTTGGCGCATCATTTGGTTGTAAATTGCTTGTGTGAAGGTATCTTGGTCTTGATATATTTTTTGCAATATTGGTGTTTGGGCCGTTATTTCTATCATTAGTGTTGCAGTTAAATTGACTTTGCCCTCTTCCACTATGCTAGCGGTCTTACCATCCCTTTTTATTGGGTTGCGCGTCAGATTGAAGGTGTATTCGGCGTTAAAGTAGGGGCGATAGCTTTGAACCTCACAGCTGTGGCTTGCGATTAATGTGCCGGTAAGGTTTACATCGTAGTCTTTTTGAATGGCGCGGTTGAGTGCATGGGTGGCACCCAAAAAGCCTGTGATGGCAGGGAAGCCGTAAGTCAAAGGGCCTGAGATAGCATTGGCGCCCAGGACCTCAATGCGGTTGATGACTAGGTAGAGTTTTTCGCTCATGGAAATACTCCGCTTCCGGCGCGCTGGGTTGCTTTTATGGCAGCATGCATTTCTCGCTTCCACTCAGCGCTCTCTGCATCGTTGAAGTCGCTGGCAAATTCTTTGAACTTGGCTCTTAAGTCGCTGTTTAACCAGAGCGCGAAGCTTTCAACCACGCGGTCTATCCATTCCTCTTGCTCGCGGCCTTCTTTGAAGTCTTCTTCGCCTTCTAACTCCGTTCGTTTGGGATCTAGCCAATATTTTTGTGGTATGGCCAGCTTATAGTCTTTGCTCCAGCCCGGCGGGTAACTGGTATCTGTTTGAATGTAATAAGCCATCTCAATGATCTGCGAAAAAATAGGTGCTAATGCATCATCTTTCCTTCTGTTGCGGACTTCTATGTTGTTCTCAGTGGACCTAACTACCACATACAATTCGTTTAATCCGCTTTTTGCGTGGTATTTGAGACTCTTGTTAAAAAATGAATGTTGGTTACGACTGATGCTAAAAGTTTTTGTGTTTATAAATATCGGAGGTAAAGAGGGTAGTAGCAGGTTTCTACCGCCTTGCTTGCTATTGAGTTGGCTGACACCTTGTGGGTTTGAACCACCGAGCTTTCTTCGTGCCAAATTTGGGATGGAGACGTAGGGTAGGAGCGGGGTGACCTTCTTCTTTTGAGCTCTTTTTTTTGCTCCTTTGTTAGCCTCATTGAAACGGACATCTATCAATTTACTATGACTAGCGGCAACCAAAGATGAGGCGTGTAAGGGGATCAACAGTAAGTACTTATCGTCTTTTATTGGATTTTCGCCTGCTGGCCAAAGCATCTGTTTGTTGCGCGTATCAGTTTGCCTTTTTGAAGGCCCTCCCTCTAATGAGTGTTTAAAGGCTTGTTCCAATAGAGTTGATTTTTTATGGTCGCGGTTAAAAACCCCTTTAAGAGCGGGGTGCCCAACAAGAACTAGATCGCATATTTTTGTTTCGCTTCTAGCCTCTACAACCACATTCATAAAGCCCGCTAAAGGCAGTGCCGCAGCATTGCCGCTTGCGTCTAGCTGAATTTTTTTTTCGCTTTGCGAGCCGACGAAACCCATCGGTAAGTATGGGTTGAGGTTAGCTGTTATATTGTTGCCTTTGGAGTCAGGGTGGATGCCTTTAGATATATGGGTACCGAACGTTAGTTGGGTAGCCATTGTCTCGCCTGCCTCAATGCACCAAGGGTCTCTTTGATACTTTTCGGTAATTGCAGTTATGTTGTTTTGAATTTCTGCGACTTTTTCGTTGTCGCCTTTGGTTTGTGCGGTGGCGAGGCTTTTATGCTCTGGCTCTAGTTTTTTTGCCTGTTGCTCCTGCAGAAAACTGTCGATCGCCGCCAACACATGCTTTGTTGTTATCTGATCCATGCACCCCCCTTGTTCTTAGTACCAAAAGCCCAGACGAAAGTTGAAGTTCCAATGCCTGTTTTCCAAATCTCGCAGCGTCACCGTGGCATAACGTAAAGCTACGTCTTGTTTGTTTGAATGTTCTAACCTTTCCGATAACTGGTCTAATGTGGTGGATAAATGCTCATTCAACCAAGGAAGAGTACTTTCACTATCGTTCTCAAAGTCGTAGAGATTAAATTGATGATTATTTGTTGCCGCGCCTTGGCCGTCCTTCCACGCGTTTTCTGCAAGATAAAAGCTAAAGCCGCTGCCTTGATTGGCATCAGGTAGATAAACGTATTCGCTTTGCTTTTTATCTTGCTCTCGAAAGGGGCTTATTTTTTGTAGGTGGCAGTTGAGCGGGTAACTAGTGTCTTCAGTCCATAGCCCATTAACGTAATTGCTGCGCGGATTGTTCAACAGCGTTCGCATTACTTCGTGCTCTAGGTCCGCAAGGCTTGCTGTGGGTCGAAGCATGGCTGGTTTGGATATGCGTGGCACCGCGTTCAGTGGATACATTTGTTCTGGGCTGATCAGCTCGCTGACATTATGGGTTTGCAGGAGAAAGCCCTCATCTCCGCCCTCAAATCCCGGTCGCTGGAATACAGTGTGGCCTACGCCTAGTGCGTTGCCATGTTCAAGGGCCTTAACGTTGGCATCCAGTATCTTGATGTTTACGCATTTTGCAATTTTATCAGGGCGGTGCCGCCACACGCGCCCTGCTAATTGAATTATGGAGCGCATTGACGAGGGTTCTACAATGGCCCAGTCGTAGTCGTGGTCTCGGCCTACTTCAGCCACTGCGGTTGCGAGTACAATAAAAACGTGATGTTCGGCATCGCCCTGATCAATTCGTGTGACTATTTCTGGGTGATCAAAAAGGCTGCTGTCACTTGAACGGCTGAGAATTTTGTCGAGCTTTGTTTCAATGCCATTGCGCAGTATGAGTAGTTGTTGGGCGTGGTAGCAGCAAAGGTGAAATTGGGCACCGTCAATGCGGAGTTCTGGTTTATAAAACTCTAATGCTAGGTTAATTAATGGGTCAATGTTGGCCATACGAATAAGGCCTACACTGGCGCGCTTGCCGTTTTTGGTCTCAGCGTGCTTTTGGTGTAATTGATAGCTTTCATCTAGCAGGAATCGCGCAAGGCTAGCGGAGTGTATTTTCTTATTTTCGGGTTTGGGGGGAAGAGTTACGGGTAATACCTCAGCCCAGTGCCGAACTGGTGCTTGTTGTAATTTTGTTACTCTTCTGTCGACAAAAAGTTTATGGGCGGCCTCAAATCCGCTGGTCGCTTTACAGTCACTACTAGAGACTTTGTTTTCGTCGAACCATCCACACTTGATATTGCCATTGGTAATACC
The DNA here is from genome assembly GCA_913060615.1 of uncultured Gammaproteobacteria bacterium. Classification (GTDB taxonomy): domain Bacteria; phylum Pseudomonadota; class Gammaproteobacteria; order Pseudomonadales; family Azotimanducaceae; genus UBA4421. The sequence continues at coordinate 3,266 of CAJXUL010000246.1, forward strand.
TTGCTGTTCGTTCCATATTTTTCTTCCGGCACTGTAGGCGGTGAACAGGCCGACGCTCAAATCTGGGGTTAACGTCGCCGAAGATAAAAGCACTCTGCTACCTAGCATGCCGGCAAAGTGCACCAGTCGTGTAAGGGCCGCCATGTCAGATTGGCCAAAGTCGTCCGGCTCATCTAAGACTAAATCACTACTGAGTAAGCGCAACATCGGCGCTATATGTTTGCCGCCCCTGACGGTTTCGGTGGCCTTAATAATATGATCTATTGTGCAGGCTACTACCGGCGCAAATAGCAGGCTGCGTGCTTTGGGGTTTTCTATGACAGTGCCTAGGTCTTGAATTAGGCCGCTCTCTATCATGTCGTCATCGAAGTGCACTTCTTCTTCTATTAAGTCTTCCAGGGACCCAGAGCCTATGGCTTCAAACTCATCATCAAGTTGGTTTTCTTCGTTAGCTTCTTGGTTAATTGCGAACAGTTTACGGCTAGCACTGCTGCCTATTAATACCGCTAACTCACGCGTGGAAAGCTTCATTCTTTCCCCTAGCGCCTGACCGGTTTGCAAAGTAAGTACTCTAAGTCCCAGAGCAATGGTAAACCGCGCACCTTGGTTTGGATCACTCAGACCATACATAATGCGGGCGTTGGCAATAGTCTTCCCTGTACCCGTAGAGGCCATGTTGATACCAAAGAAGCCTTGGTTTTTTGCATCTGCCTGAATGCTTTTGGCTCTGTCTCTTATACACATCTCCGAGC
>CAJXUL010000247.1 GCA_913060615.1 uncultured Gammaproteobacteria bacterium
ATCTACACCTCTCTATTCGTCGGCAGCGTCAGATGTGTATAAGAGACAGGCGATTTATCAGTGCTGTTGAGGCGAATTTAATTCAGGGTAAACACCGCGTCAAAGTGGATCCAACAACAGCAACTGCGGTGGCAAAATTACTCCGAGCGTCTATTGTCATTACCGGCGTTTTGTTGGTTTTACAGGCCTTCGGATTTTCCATTTCCGGTGTGCTTGCATTTGGCGGCATTGGTGGTATTGCCATTGGTTTTGCAGCCAGAGACATCTTGGCCAACTTTTTTGGTGCGTTGATGATTTTCTTGGACCGCCCATTTTCGGTGGGCGATTGGATTCGCTCACCAGATCGCAATATAGAAGGCACTGTGGAAGACATAGGTTGGCGCCTGACCCGCATCAGAACCTTTGATAAGCGGCCTCTTTATTTGCCCAATTCTATCTTCACGTCTTTGGCTGTTGAAAATCCTTCGCGTATGCTCAATCGACGTATTTACGAGACCATTGGTCTTCGCTATGCCGATGTAGATCGCATCTCTGCCATTTTGGCAGATGTTAAGAAAATGTTAGAAGAACATGCCGATATTGATCAACGCCAAATTTTGATGGTGAATTTTGTCTCTTTTGGCGCCTCGGCCGTAGAGTTCTTCATTTATACGTTTACTGAAACTACTGATTGGCGAACTTATCACCAAGTTAAAGAAGACGTGTTGCTAAAAGTTGCTGCGATAGTGGCCGAGCACGGCGCAGAAATAGCCTTTCCTACTCAGACTGTGCATTTACAAATGCAAAACGAACCCAGCTTATGAATGGGCTTGCAGATATCGAATTAGTCTCAGGCATGCCCTCAGGCGTTGGTCATGCTTTTGCTAAAGCAGAAATTGTTTTTACCAAAGAGCAAGTCACCGCTGCGATAGATCGTTTAGCGGTGGCTATTACCATTGCGCTGCAAGACAAAAATCCGGTTATGTTGAGCGTTATGCAAGGTGGTTTGTATCTAACCGGGCAACTTATGCAGCGCGTGATTTTTCCGCTGCAACAGGGTTACGTCGATGTGAACCGGTATCAAGATTCTGAACAAGGCGGAGAAATAACTTGGCAGGGCGCGGAGCATCCACCCCTGCAAGGTAGAAGCGTGCTGTTGATAGATGATGTTTTGAATGAAGGTATCACCTTAGCCTATTTGAAAAAGTGGGCGTTTGAGTGTGGTGCTAAAAAAGTCGCAATTGCCGTATTAGCGGATAAAAATTGTTCTATTACAGACATTCAGGCAGATTACCCAGTGCTAGCTTGCCCGAATAAATTTTTGTTTGGGTGTGGTATGGACGTGAAGGGCTATGGACGCAATCTGCCCTCAATATATGCGCTGCCTAGTAGCCTACGATAGAGCACCGTCCAACAGCGACAAACAATTTATTTAAGTAGTTTATTCGCTCGGCTGTCGGCTTGGTGCCCGGTACTCGTCGTAGTCTGCCCAAGCCTGTAGTAACGGTTCTGTTGCCTCTATAGGGGTTATTTTTACGATGATACCCATGAAAGGGTGGTCAAGGTAATGCAGCTCTCTGCTGCGCATACGTCTACTTTCATTCAGCTCAAAGTACGCGCTCTTTGGAATGTTTGCCAAATTCGTTGAATTTGCATTTTCTAATGTTGTAAGTGCATCGGCACTTTTTGCCGTAGTTGTTGCTTCAAGAAATGCTGTTTTAAATTGCCTTTGCGCACTCTTGGACTGAAGGTCAACTTCTGTTGCCTCACTTACGCGCAGAAGTTGTTCCGCCTCATAGTCTGCAACAGGCGCATCTAGCCAGAGCTGCCCGGCAAAATGCAGATAACGACCCAACGTGACACTGATCATGCCCTCTAGCGAATTTGTCGAATCCTTGGCGGCAAAATAAATTTGCTGTGGCGCCGCCCTAGGTGGTACGACTTGTTGCCAACTTTGATGCAGTAATAAGTTAAATTTTGGATTTCGATCTAGTATTAATGCCTCGTTATTCAATTCGAATTGCTCGCGGCCAATTAAGCCGTAGCTGTTATCTTTCAGCGAACGCGCAAAGAAACTCAATTGGGTTATAAAGTTCAAGTAAGGAGTAGGTAAAACTCTTGGTGCACTTGTGGGAATGGCCAGCTCTACGAATTGTTCACTGGGTGTTGACGTTTCTAGCGGCAAACCCTCTGCAGCGAAATTTCCGTCCAACAGCGGCTTCAAGTCTTGCGGATTTGTGTCTAACCCTGCATCGCTAAACCACTGCGCGAGCTCTGGTTCATTCTCTTTGTTCAATAATGCTCGTAGTTTGGCTGGCAGCTCAGGTTCAGTGGCAATATTGGGGTAGCCAATACAATAATCGTTGGATGCTGTATTAAATTTAGACCTAGTATCAATGTTCGGCGACAAGGCAAACATATTCTTGGGTAGAACTCTTGGCTCAATTGACAATAACGGTTCTTCTCTAAGACCGCTTTGATCTGCGCGAGTGAAGACGATTATTTCAACCTTGTAGCGTCGCTCCTCCATTAGCTCTTCAAGTGCTTTGACGCTGGCAAATTCATCAAACTCTAGTTGCGCGTATTCTGCCGGGAAGACCGATCCAGGCAGCACACTGTCACTGGCGGAACGGGCACTGGGCGCCAAGGCTAAAAACAGTAAAAGCAACAAAGTTGCCGGCAATGCGCCGACATGCCTATTGCCAAACACTGTGTTCTTTTGGAGTTGGTTGGCGCGTTGCATTACTTTCTCTGCTTTTCTCTAAGCTGCCGCAGCGACGCTTGGTGCTAAGCGGCTAAACAGCTGAATAGAAAATTCCAGGCGCTGAGTAAACTCGCTCAGGTCTTTTTCTATCCGTAATGTAGAAGCACCATCAAGTTTGAAGGTATGGCTTTCTTGTTGCACAAGCTTAACAATTTCCATTGGGTCAACTTTAGTTGTTTTGCTGAACTCTAACTTGCCACGTTCCTCGCCTAAGTCCAGTTTTATAATGCCGAGGCTTTGCGCAATGATTTTTAGACCAGTGACTTGGAATAAATTTTTCATTGCAGGGGGCAGCAGGCCAAAGCGATCAATGATCTCCACCTGAAGATTATCTAACTCTAGCTGAGAGTTAGCCGCCGAAATACGCTTATAAAGTATCAAGCGCGTTTGTACATCAGGTAGGTAATCGTCTGGGATCAGAGTAGGCACGTGCAGATTAATTTCTTGGCTGACAGGTTCTAGTGGCATATCTCGGTCCGGTACTTGGCCGGAGCGTAGCGCATTCACCGCGCGGTTCAACATATCCATGTACATGGAAAAGCCAATGGACTCAATTTGACCTGATTGGTCGTCGCCCAATAGTTCGCCGGCACCACGTATTTCCATATCTTGGGTTGCTAAAGTAAAGCCAACGCCCAGATCTCCAGATGCTTCAATAGCCTCTAAGCGCTTTACCGCATCTGCGGTCATAGATTTAGGTTCTGGTGTCAGCAAGTAGGCATAAGCTTGCCTATGACTACGGCCAACGCGCCCACGTAACTGATGCAATTGAGCTAAGCCAAATTTGTCAGCACGTTCAATAATTATTGTATTGGCGTTGGGTATGTCTATGCCGGTTTCGATTATTGTTGAACAAACTAAAACGTTGAGGCGACGATGATAAAATTCGCTCATCACTTCTTCCAGTTCATTTTTGCGCAATTGGCCATGGCCAATGCCTACCCGCGCCTCGGGTACTAGTTCACGTATGGTCTGTGCCGTTTGTTCGATAGAACGCACTTCATTGTGCAAAAAGAAAACTTGCCCGCCGCGCATTAATTCACGGCTGATGGCTTCGCGAACACCTTGCTCGCTGCGCTGTTGCACAAAGGTTTTGATAGAGAGTCGTTTCGCTGGCGGAGTGGCAATAACGGACAAGTCGCGTATGCCGCTCAATGACATGTTTAATGTTCTGGGGATTGGGGTCGCCGTTAACGTTAAAACGTCTACCCTGTCTCTTATACACATCTCCGAGCCCACGAGACGGACTCCTATCTCG
>CAJXUL010000248.1 GCA_913060615.1 uncultured Gammaproteobacteria bacterium
TACGAGATAGGAGTCCGTCTCGTGGGCTCGGAGATGTGTATAAGAGACAGAGCGTAGCTTGCTCGCGGACTTGAATTAAGATATCGGTATCTACAAACTGCATACCTAGTTGTTTGGCTAGGACTACACCCACAGTGCTTTTACCTGCGCCGGGCATGCCAATAAGCGATATGTTGATAATGCTTCTCCTTTTATTGTAAAGAACTGCAAAAAAATTTTGTCGAGCCGTTTTGCAAAGCTGACGCTAAGCGATGTTTGGATCTCTGGATATGAACGGTGCATCCTAAACGCTTGCGCTACTGTTAGTATGCCTCCTGAAGCGAAAAAATAGAGGGGAATAAATTTGAAATTTTACGATTATCCAGGTGCGCCGAATCCACGCAGAGTGAAAATATTTGCTGCAGAAAAAGGCATTGAATTAGAAGTTGTCATGACTGACATGGCAAAGCGTGAGCACAAAACCGCTGAGTTCATGCAGAAAAATCCCAGTGGCAAGATTCCTGTTCTGGAGTTAGACGACGGCACTTGTATTGGCGAATCTGTGGCCATTTGCCGTTACTTGGAGTCAGTTCAACCAGAGCCGAATTTATTTGGGTTGGACCCTGTAGAAACTGCGGTGATTGAAATGCATCATCGGCATATTGAGTTAGAGCTGCTGTCGCCAATTGGCGCTGCGTGGGTGAATGGACCCATCGTTGCAAAAATGGGTTTGGTGGAACCAATTGAAGCGGCGAAAGAGCGCGGTGACTTAATGACTAAAAGCTTTTACAAGCGCCTTGATTCAGCTTTGGGCGAGCATCCGTATATTGCCGGAGAGCGTTACACGGTGGCGGATATCACGGCTATTTGCACAATAGATTTTGCGACTAGGCTAGTCGGGTTGCGCCCAGCAGATGAGCATAAAAACATATGGGCGTGGCATGAGCGCGTTACCGCCCGGCCAGCTGTGACAGATTAGGGGACTGCTGCTTGAAGCAACAGCCGCCTGGCTGACCTAAAGGGTGAGCTAGCTGAAAATCCAATAGATGGTCAGCTGTAGGCCAATCAGCACCATGGCCCAGATGCGCAGGTCGCGCCAGCGATCTGTCTCTGGCTGGCCAGCGAGGATTGCTTTCTTTGGCACAATCCACACTAGGCCGCCGAGGAATATAAAAATACCCATAGATATGTAATTGGCCCATGCCACGGGTAAGTCGATCATGTTCGGCTCCAGGGTCGGTAGGTTAGGGTTGCAAGTTTTTCGTCGCTGAGTTTTTCGGTAAAACCGCTGACGGTCCACAGTGTAACCATTGAGTAGCAGAAGCTGACAAATGCCACATAGAGCAAATTCCATTCCAACATTATCAGTAGTATTGCAGATACCAATACGCCGGTAACCAAGGTCCATAAGCCGGCCATTGGCGTGGCTCTTTGGGTCATGGCGCCCAGTAGTAGCAATGCCAGCATTGGCCCTTGGAACAATGACAGTATCGTTTGTAAGAAGGTGAAGATACCGCCCAAGTCGCCAATAAACGGCGCAATGCACATTGACGATAACAGCAGTATTAGGGTGAGGTAGCGCCCTACCTTGAGGTCATTTGCCGGGTTGTGGTTCTTCATTAGCACGTGGCGTATGTCACGAGTGATCATAAGCGAGGTGGAATTCACGCCGGAGTCAATAGAGGACTGTAGCGCTGCGATAATAGCCACAAACATTAGCCCAGAAATGCCTGGTGGCAAAACGTTCTTAATTACCCAAGGAAGCGCCATATCTGGGTAATCAATATCCGCTTTCATGACTAGGGCCAAGATGCCAGGGAAGACAACCAGTAACGGTATAAAAGTTTTTGCTAGGGCTGCAAACATCATAGAGGCGCTGGCATCCCATTGGGTACGCGCGCCAAGGGTTCGTTGCAAGATGGCTTGGCTGCCAATCCAGTAGGCTGGTGAGAGCACGAAGCCAAGTCCTAGAATCACTCCTGGCCAGGGAAAGCCTTCGTCGTCTGCAGGTAGGTAGGCTTGTAAGTGGGTGGGGTTATCTTGTGTCAGAGTGGTGGCAAATGCGCTGAAACCACCGGCGTCAGAAATGCCAATACCAACGATTATGATGCCGCAGAGGAACATAATGCTGACTTGAATTGAGTCGGTTATGGCAACCGCTGCTAAACCGCCGGCAATACTGTAAAGACCCACTACAGTGCCTGAAACTAAAATCCCCACCCAAATTGGCCAGCCTAGATAGGTTTCAAGAGTGAGGGCTAACGCCCACATAGCAACCCCTAAGGCGAATACTGCGAAAACACTGGCAATGAGTGCCGCCACAACGCGAACACCTTGGTTGTACCGCAGACCTAAGTATTCTGGAATGGAATAAACCCCTGCACGCCAGTACAACGGAATAAAAATAAGGGAGGCGATAATCATGGCGGGAATTGCGCCAATCCATTCAAAGTTCGCCTGGGCTATACCCACGTTGTAGGCGTTACCTGAGGCGCCAACGTAGCTATTGGTGTCAATATTGGTGCCGATAATGGAAAGGCCAATCACCCACCAAGTTAAGGATCTGCCGGCCAGGAAAAAGTCGTGGGCGTTTTTTACTTTACTGCTGAGCTTGATGCCGACAAATGTAATTAACGCCAAATAGCTAATAATCACCGCTAGATCTAATGGGTGCACTTGAATTTTCCCCTCTGAAAGTGGGGTGATACTTACACAACTGTTGCTATAAGGAAAAGCCGAGATTTTTTTAAAAGTGTCGGCTGGTCGATATAACTGATGAGATGCCTGGCGCTAATATCTGAACCTAGATATTTGTTTGTTTTAAGGTATTCCCCATATATGCCCTCCCACCGCGCAGAAAAGATATTTTTAGCCGCAAGTCAGCCCTTTGCTGTTGGTGATCATCGGCTTTGCTTTAGGCATCCAAGTAACGAGCTTTTGTGCGTTAAGGTGAATCGACAAGGCAAAGCTCAAAGGCTTAAGGCCGCCGCGCCCTTTTATAAAAGACTTAGGTCGGTAGACAGTTTTGATGATAATCAAATTGAATATCGCGCGTTTCAGCAGCCAGCTATTGTCCGCAATACACCTGATATTTGGCGTCACATACCGCGTTGCTACGGGTGGGTAGATACCGATATCGGACCGGGCTTAGTAACGGATTTCTACGCTGGGAATAACCGCGACACCCCGGCCATGACCTTAGAGCGCTACCTTCAGGAGTTTGGTAAAACACCTCTGCTATCGTTAGCCCTCGGGGAATTTGCTGGTTTTCTACGCCGGTACTTGCTGCTGACTAAAAACCTAATGCCACACAATCTGCTGGTGCTCCAAGACGCACACGGGCAAGAAAACTCACAGCAAAAAGAACCAAGCCTCCGGTTGGTGTTGGTGGACGGGTTTGGCTTGTCGACGATTCTGCCAATGGCGAAATATGTGCCTGCCTTTGCCAGACGTCATGTAGAAAAACGTTTGAATTGGTTGGATTTCAGGATTGCCTGGGAAATCAGTGACAAAGCACGCTCTTGGCGAGACGCCGAAAAAATTTACACCAAAGGCAGGGGTAATATTTATGCCTAATCAAATGTTGCGGCTAAAGAATCGTTTTCGCGCGCCATTATTTAAGGCCATAAACTGGCGAAAAGAAAAGTTCATTTGCCCAGTATGTGACTACACTGGTCCCTTCATTGATAAGCACCCAAAGAAAAAGATCCGCTCTAGGTTAAATGCAAAGTGCCCGTCTTGCAGTGCCATGGAGCGCCATCGATTTCAGTGGTTTATCTTGCAAAAGATTTTGACAGGCGTTGATCTGGGTAGTTTGAGCGTGCTGCATTTTGCCCCAGAGCCGTGCTTGGAAGACCGATTGCGGGCGCGATGTGGCAGCTATGTTTCTACAGACCTACTGCGCACAACAGTAGATTATCAATTTGATGTGATAGACATTCCTTTTGCAGATGAGGCT
>CAJXUL010000249.1 GCA_913060615.1 uncultured Gammaproteobacteria bacterium
CTATTCGTCGGCAGCGTCAGATGTGTATAAGAGACAGCCTCAGGGTACTGATACTGGGGTGTAGGTTCGCGACCCAACCGGTCATCTCCAGAGTCTGAGTTGCCTGGAGTTTTGGGCCTCATTACGCCGTCTTTCCATGAATCATCTTCAGCCCAGCGCAATGCTAGATCTTTGATTGAGCCAGGTTCAGTCATCTCTTGCACCGCCAAAAGGGCTTGCTGCATAACGTACTTCTGTTCAGCTAAATCACCTTCACGGCCAGCAGTTTGGCCTAAAGGATAATCTAGATAAATTGCTCTAGGCGGGTTAACGGCTTGGGTTATGGAGCGTGCACTACTCAAAGTAACCGTTGCGATCCCAAGTTCCTCTAGCTGTCTAGCAATCAGTCCCACGGACTGATGACACACGGGTCAGACAGGTACTAGCACAACGACGTCCACCTCATCCTTAAGCACTCGACTGGCAAGTTCTGGGGCTAGCTGGGTGCTCACTTTACGGCTTGAATAAATACCGCCCATAAACGTGTAAGCGTTTTTTGCAAGTTCGCCAATTGCACCCTCAATTGCTAATGCCTGTAATCCTTGGGTTGGGAAAACTACATTAGGGTCGTTGCGTGCGGCAGTCATGTCGTAGGCAAAGTGGGTGATCCGTAGGTCATCTTTCGCCGTGTCAGATTCAATGATTCTAAAACTAGTGTCGTCTTCATAGTGAAAGGCGATTTGCCCTTTCTTATAAATGCCACCAGAGCATATTAACGCCACCTTGCACTGGTTCAGAGGTTTCTTTAAGGGGCTCCAGGGCGGCGCAGCAGAATTCTCAACCCATCTGTAGGCTGGGTAGTTAAGGGCTGCATACTGAGCTTGAGTACGCTGAATATAGTCAATTGGCATAGATTTTTGCATAACAGCACGTTAATAGATGTGGTCCTGTTGAGCAATAACGAATGGACTATTTATAGGGGTGTTAAGCAGACAAAGAAATGGACCGGCAAAGAGTCCATTAGGTGAAAAAGTAGTAAGGAAAAAGTAAGGCAAAACAAAAAGGGTAGCAGGGGAAGTTAGGCGTGCTGGAGGGTGACTCTGGGCAAAATCAGATAAAAGCTGTCTAAAGAACACTGTAGTGGGGGAAGCCTTTTGGTTTAGGCAGAGGTACAGACAGAGGTACGCAAATTAGGCTGCGTATACCAAGGTTGCAATGGCGTTAGCGTGCAGGGGTTGGCTGCGCCCTACAGCGGTTTCCAACAGCGTGTTGGCTATGATCGCTTCTGCGGTTTGTCTGCACGTCCCGCAAGCAGTGCTGACCATCAATACTTCTTGAACGTCTTCAATATCACGCGCGCCAGCTTTAACCGCTTCGGCTATTTGTTGATCTGATACAGCGTTGCAAATACATACAAACATAAGGAAATCCGATGAATGAACTCTAAACGCCATTCTAAGTGGTAATCATTCTCGTTTGCAATACGTTTTTTAATAGTGATCTTATTACGACATGAGAATGTTTCACTAATGCGATTGATTATCGTTATAAATCAATAACTTATATCACTTTTTATTGCTTTTTTGGGTGCCTTAATGCATTGTGGTGGCTCATCCAAATAAGAGACTTGAGACATGAAAACTCTTGATCCAAAAATAGTGGTTTTGCTCAACAACGTTCTGAAAAACGAGTTAACCGCCATCAATCAGTACTTTTTGCATTCGAAAATGCTCGATGACTGGGGCTTAAAGCGTTTGGCCAAGTATGAAATGGGTGAGTCAATCGATGAGATGAAGCATGCGGATATGCTCATGGAGCGAATTCTGTTTTTGGACGGTCTGCCCAACTTGCAAGAACTTGGCAAATTAATGATCGGCCAGACAGTGAAAGAAATGCTGGAATGCGATTTAGCGTTGGAAATGGTGGCGTTGCCCGACCTGCGAGCAGGCATTGCCCATAGTGAGAGTTGCGGAGATTACGTCTCTCGACAATTATTTAAAGACATTCTCGAATCTGAAGAAGAGCACGTGGATTATTTAGAAACTCAGCTCGGGTTGATTGAAAAAACTGGTATAGAAAACTATATTCAGTCGCAAATTGGCACAGAGTGAATTAACTGAATGAAATTGCGCATGCTTGGCGACAGCCTTCGACTTCGACTCTCAATGAGCGAGACACAGATGATTGGTGCCGGGCGTAGCGTTATTGAAAACACTACTTTCCCTGACGGCTCAGTAATGAGCTATGTACTGTCAGTGGAGGGGGATCGAGTGAGTGCTGGCATTGCCCTGAATCAAGGTCAGCATCAGCTCTCAATAAAAGTGCCCCTGAAACTTGCCGAACGTTGGAGCCATTCAACGGATGTAGGTCTTGGCGGCGGCGAACGCTTAAATGTTGACGGCCTCCAGATACTCATAGAAAAAGACTTTGACTGTGTTTCGCCCCGTTCTGGAGACGAAGATATAGACACGTTTCCTAACCCATCACTTACCAATTGTTGAAGGCGCTCGGCCGCTCAGGCGCGGCCATCCTGTAATTCTGTGAGCGTATTAATGTTCAAAAATTGCCCTGTGTCTTTATAGCTAACCGTAGCGCAACGAAGCGACGCTAGCCATTGGTGCACACTGAACTCACCGCACTCTAAATAGGCTCGTAAATGATCTGCGCACGAGGTCTGTATCAGGCTGAGTAGCGGTTGTAGGCGCGTTCCATCGTGAATGACAACGCAGTCGAATTGCCTACTTTGTTTTCCGCCTTGTTCTCCAGTTTGTTCATTACCCTGCGCAGGATCTTTCTTAGGGTTTTGTTTAACAGCTTGGCGAATGGGCTCATGCCAACCTTGTTCTAAGTAGGGCATATCTCCGGGACATACGAGTAGCCATTCGGTTTGTGCGTATTTTAGACCGGCTAAGACACCCATTAATGGGCCAGAACCTACCTCTTGTCCGTCAGTGATAACTGTGCCGCGACGCTGATATTCATCAAGGCTACGGTTGGCGCTAATGAGCATGGGCGAGTGAGTGGGCAGGGTGGCTATTACGTGATCTAGCATGGCTAAAGTAGTGCCGGCTTTTTCAATCAGCTGTAGCGGTTTATCTACTCCGCCCATGCGTGTGGCAGCGCCCCCGCACAAAACCACAACCGTAATATCTGTTTCGGCTAGCACCTAATTTTCTCCGTAGTTGAGGCAGCCAATTTTTACTCTTGGCATCGAACTGAATAGTAGCCTAGCATCAGTGGGATTCAGTTGGTTTAATGAATCGGCAGAGTTGTGCAACATTTAGTTCAGGGGAGGCTTTTAGGTGGGTTATCGTCAAAAAGTTAGCAGTTACGATGTTTTGGTTATCGGCGCAGGTAGCAGTGGTTGTGCCATTGCTGCTCGGGTTTCTGAAGACCCAAATTTACAAGTGGCGCTGGTAGAAGCCGGCCCGGACTACGAACGCGCCCAAGACACGCCAGATGATTTGGTCAATTCCCATAACAATTCCTATAATGACCATGACTGGGGGCTAGTTTATGAACCTACCAACGGACGTAAAGATCGTTTTCCACGCGGTCGTGTTGTTGGCGGTTCATCAGCGGTAAACACCACAATTGCGTTAAGAGGCATGCCTGAAGATTATGATGAATGGGCAGCCCAGGGTAATCCGGGGTGGGGCTGGTCAGACGTATTGTCCGGATTTAAGCGCCTTGAACGCGATTTGGATTTTCCTGATACGCCTTATCATGGCGATAGTGGGCCAATAACCATTCGTAGATATCCGTCAGCGGAAATGGTCAAACAACAGCAAGCATTTTTAGATTCAGCTGAAGCCCTAGGCTACCCCTATTGCGCTGATGCCAATGACCCTGACTGTCTCTTATACACATCTGACGCTGCCGACGAATAGAGAGGTGTAGATCT
>CAJXUL010000250.1 GCA_913060615.1 uncultured Gammaproteobacteria bacterium
CCGACAACCTGAGGCGTTAGAAGTCATCGCAGGTGAAGTGCTCTAACGTACTGAGGCGTTCCTAAGCGCTGGATACACACAATCCGGCGCTACGCCAATCTCACGCTGCTTTCCGCTCTGCGCAATAGATGCAATAGACGCAATAGACGCAATGTGCGCAAGCCGTTTGATCTCCGCGACAACTTGCACGCCAGCCCAATAGCTTTATCCCAATACTCAGCACAAATTCACAATCAAGGATGTTTATGTACCCCGGACATTGGTCAACAGTAAAACCAGATAGCCCCGCATTGATTCACGCCGCCACAGGCGAGGAGGTTTCGTGGTTGGAATTAGACAACCGCTCTAATCAAGTAGCCAACCTACTGCAGGCTCGAGGCTTGAAGCCTGGAGATCACGTTTCCATCTTGATGGAAAATCACTTATCGTTTTTTGAAATCGCCTGGGGCGCCTATCGCTCTGGCTTATACATCACCTGCATCAACCGCTACTTAACCGCGGAGGAGGCTGCCTACATTATTCAAGATTCAGGCACTCAAGTACTTTTCACCTCAAGCGACCTGGACATTACTGCTGAACTTTTGGACTTAATCCCGAATTGCCCACACCGGTTTATTCGCGGAGCAAACTCAGAGAATCTGGGCGGCTTTGAGGACTACTTAACCGTGGTAGCTCAGCAAACCACAACGCCTCTGTCAGAACAGCCTGCTGGTGACTCTATGCTTTATAGTTCAGGCACCACTGGCCAACCTAAGGGCATTAAACGCCCACTGTCAGGCAAGCATGTCAGCGAGGGTATCCCAGGCGTTGAACCTAACAACCCCTACGGCCTCGACGCAAACACCGTCTACCTGTCCCCCGCGCCCCTCTATCACGCTGCGCCTTTCGGCTATTGCATGCGCACGCTGGCTTTGGGCGGCAGTGTGGTCATGATGGAGCGTTTCGACCCAGAACTGTCGCTCAAGTACATTGAGCAGTATCAAATTACGCATTCCCAGTGGGTGCCTACCATGTTTATTCGCATGCTTAAGTTAGATAAACAAACCCTGACGAAATACGACTTGAGCAGTCACCAATGTGCCATCCATGCAGCAGCGCCCTGTCCGGCACCAATAAAACATCAAATGATGGATTGGTGGGGGCCCATTTTATGGGAATACTACTCGGGCACCGAACGTAATGGCTTCACCATAATTGGCCCCCAGGACTGGTTGGCTAATCCTGGCTCAGTGGGCAAAGCCCACCTATGCGTTGTGCACATTTGCGACGAAGCCGGTGTTGAACAAGCGCCGGGCGATGAGGGATTAATTTATTTTGAGCTGCCTGAAAGAAATTTTGAGTATCACAACGCGCCGGAAAAAACCGCCAGTGCTACTCACCCAGTACATAACAACTGGACCTCACTAGGCGACGTTGGTTATCTCAATGAGAATGACTTCTTATTCCTGACGGATAGAAAGGCCTACATGATTATTTCTGGCGGCGTAAACATCTACCCACGAGAAATTGAAGACGCCCTGATCATGCACGAGGCAGTGCAAGACGTTGCGGTTTTTGGCATCCCTAACGAGGATTTTGGCGAAGAGGTAAAAGCTGTAGTACAACCTATGCCCGGCATTGAAGGCAATGGCAGCCTAGCCGAGGAACTTATAGCCTATGCCAAAGACAACTTAGCCGGATATAAGATACCTAGATCAGTGGATTTCCTCGACGAACTGCCACGCTTGCCCACCGGCAAGCTGTACAAGCGTTTACTCAAAGATCAATATTGGCCGGCGAAGTAGTAGGAACAGTGCTAGTACTACTAACACCCCGGCCACTAACACCCCGGCCACTAATACCCCGGCCACACACTTGGTCAATGGGTAGCCGGCAGTCGATTAGAACTTAAGTACTGATAAGGCTGCGGGCCGCGCGCGATAGGCCTGGTCCCAGGCTTGGATATTTGGGTAGTCGCCGATCACCTCAGCCTTACCAAAACGGGCGAACTGCAGCCCGCTTTGCAACGTGCAGTCTGCAATTGAAACACGTTCACCAAGCAAAAGGCTGCGCCCGTCACTGAGCATTTCCTCTATATAACCCAGCGCCTTTGGCAGGCTGGCTTCAATTTCCGCTGCGGCCTTGGGGTCTGCCGGCAAGCCGAAGGGCGAATTAGTCACATGCACATAACGTGCAATTGGCGTTGCAATACGTAGCTCAACAATTCGCTCTAAGTCACGCGCAAAACTGCGTTCTATTAAATCGTTAGAAAGCATGCTGTTTTGCGGGAATTTTTCGTCTAGAAAATGAATGATATTGAGCGATTCGGTCAAATAGCGACCACCCTCTAGCTCCAGCACCGGCAGCGCGCCAAACGTATTACGGGCCAAATGCTCGGGCGCATTTTGTTCCCCTTTTAAAGTATTAACTCGGATTTGTTCAATACCCATAGCCATACCCGCAGCTTCGCGCTCGGCGATATAGAGCATTACTTTAGTGGGGTTTGGCGCAGCAGGTACGGTATATAGTTTCATTGTCAGCCTTAGATTTTCAACCAAGAAAAGATTTTGCGTCTACGATACCAAGCGAAGTGGGCAAAAAACAACCGTTGCGGACGTTACAGTAGGCGCGTAAACGGCTAACCCAAACTTGTTTCCTGAATATACCGCCAGCACCAGCCTTGCGGACCTTGTTGCACCATCGCAAGGGCGGAGCGCCGGTTTTTGGTCGTTGAGTTCGCAGCACCGACCTGCACTTCGACATAGGCTACAACCCCTTGGTTGAAGCACTCGGACAATACTTGTATTTGTTCAACGCTTGCCAAAAATTCGCTGTTATTACGCGGGTGATTACTAATACTTTGTAGGAATTGCGTGCCCGAGAGTTTTTCGCCACTGGGATACACCAGCACCATATTGTCCGGACACGCATATTCTAAAGCAGACCATACGGCGCCTGAGTCATCGGAGTCAGCAAACCATGCGGTTAAATGGGCATGGAACTGACTAACAAATTCGGTGATGTTGCCCGTGCTCTGACGCAAGATGTCGAAGTCGTCCTGAGCAATCAGCCACTGGCCGTCCTCTTGCCTAATCCACAGCTCATTGGTGATAACACCTGCTGCTACATTCATTGACCAATCCGCGGCTAAGCGCGCACGACCTTCACCCTCAATAGTCAGCCGAATATTGGAATAAACTAACTCACTGGCACCAGCGGCCAGCAAACCAGACCAAAAAACTTCTATTTCTTGCCGCCCAAGACACAATGGGTTGGGTCGCGGGTGCATTGAAGCATCTTGAGTGTAACCACTGACTATTGCTGCCAGGTCACCGCGATTAAACCCAGCAATCCAATTTTGACTCGCCGCCAATACTTCCATATAAGCATTCTGGTCCATGAGATAAATCTCCATATCGAATAAGTTTGCAGGACGCTCTTATTTCTAGATAAAGAAACTTAACTCGTCCTAAATCCACTTGACTGAGCTTTAAGGCAAACGGCTGCTTTCATCCGATAACCGCAAAAGCATAGTTTTTTTGGCAGGGGTAAAAAAGGCGAGGAATAGAGGAATGGGCTGGTTCGAAAGAGCCAACGATAGATAAACGCCAAAACAGAGGATACTAACCTACCATTACTCAGCCGCTATATGAGTTTGTTGTACGTGCCGCCATGCCCAACCATCGGACGAGTACCGAACAAACGCCAAGGTGCTGCGAACGTCACACGAGCCCTCATCGCCGCCCACGCGCCGAGATTCTGTATACGACACAACACACAACGACTCACTAATAGTAAGCATCTCTAACTGAGAGACCTCCATAACTAAGCAAGGTTCCGATGCTGTCTCTTATACACATCTGACGCTGCCGACGAATAGAGAGGTGTAGATC
>CAJXUL010000251.1 GCA_913060615.1 uncultured Gammaproteobacteria bacterium
AGATAGGAGTCCGTCTCGTGGGCTCGGAGATGTGTATAAGAGACAGGTATTATTCTGATCATCGAATTTACCTCACTGATGCTTTACGCCGCAGGCGGGCAGGTGCTGGGTAAGCTATTGCTCAACAGCGACAATGTGCTGTTGCTTAATCGTGTGGCGGGGTTGTTAATGATCTGCGTAGGCGTTTGGTTGGCGATGAGCTAATGAGTTGGCATTTAGGTGCGCTAGAGTTACGTGTCTTTTTACGGCTGTTTGTTTGGAGCCCCGAATAAGGCTTGTAACTCAGCCTTGGCTTTTTCTTCTGCACTCGAGGGTTGGTCTGCATCCGCACCGGCGTCCGCATTCTCTTCTCGGCCACGCGCCCCTTTGTCGTCATTTCGCCCAAAGAGCGCATCGAGTTTGGCTTTGGCCTCACTGCCTGACGTCTTGTGGGTAGGTTTAAATGCACTGTGATCGCCATGCCAATACTCGCAGAAATTGGCGTTTTCCTTTTGCATGGGTGGCTCGGCTCTGTCTTCCAAGCAGCGCGAGGCATTTTGGGGATCGAAATGAATGCACAGCCGACCGCAGTGCAAATCTTCAAAGCATTTGGGGCATTGATTGTGCCGGGAAATTGGTTGGGGCAGGGCGGCGAGACTTGCTCCGCAATTCCAACAAGTTAGTTCAGTCATTTGTTGTCAGCCCCCTTGTTCATTACCTTTTAGCGCCTTGGATTTAGCGCCCTGGATTTAGCGCAGTCCTACTTAGCGAGAGCCTTCTGTACAAGTGGGTCTTCGCTATAAGCAGGTCTACCCTACAAGTAGGTGTACTCTACAAATAGGCCCAAGTTTTGATCAAATGATGGGCGATGGCTTGAGGGCCAGGCACGCGTAAATCAGGGTTAGTGCCTTCAAGCCCCGCGCGCACTTCCGCTCGAGTAAACCATGCCACATCTGCCATCTCGGTTGGATCTATGACTATATCGTGGTCTAAGGCAATGCCCTGGCAGCCGATCATTAGTGATGAAGGGAAAGGCCAAGGTTGTGAAGAATGATAGGTAACATTGCCTACGCGAATGCCTGCTTCTTCAAATACTTCGCGTCTTACAGCTTCCTCTAGTGACTCGCCCTGATCGACAAAGCCGGCCAGTGCAGAGTAAAAGCTACTGGTGGCCATGCGCCCCTGTGCTTTACCCAGCAGGCAACTGTCACCGTCCAGCGCATCTTGGATCAACATAATGGCTACTGGATCTGTGCGCGGAAAAATATGTCGTGCACATTGGTCACAGTGCCGTACTAGTCCGCCGCGGCCCATGCGCGTGGGTTGGGCGCACTGTGCGCAATAGGGGTTGCGTTTATGCCAGTCCAGAAGTGCTCGGGCTTGGCTGACAATGCCAGCCTCAGCGACGCTAAGCGTGCTGGCGGCTACTCTACAATCGGTGAAGGTAAAACCATTGCTATCGTTGTCAGTCTCTGCCAAGGATAGGTTTACCGCAAAGTGCGGGGTATCGTCCAGCGTGCCTAAAAATACTGGGTCAGTGTCCTGCTCTGGCAGGTGCGGCAGCGCGCACCAGTGCAATGCGCCTGTTTCCAAGGTTGCTACTTTGAGCTTGTTGAAGGGTAAATACCTAGCTGCCTCTGAAGCGGCTAAGGCGGTTATGGTTGGCTCGTCGCGGCGTAAATGTTGACCGCGGTCCAGCGGGTTACCGGCAAATGTATGGGTGAAGTTTTCATAGGTGTTTTGCATGGGTAGATACTAGCAACCTTGTCGGCGTTCATCAGCACTTGTGATTGTAAATTACAATTCACAAGGTGCTGCAACTGACCCAAGTCTGGCGTTATATGCTTAGTGCTTTAGATAGTGCTTTAAATTAAGCTGGAAGAAATAATGTTTTAGCGATTTCCTGTGGTGTCACGAATGCTGATCTTTGGGGAGCGAACTAGACGGTGGAGAAACCATGATTGAACGTATTCCTTTTGGCAGTACCGGCCATATTAGTAGTAGGGCGATTTTTGGCGCCGCTGCACTTGGCGCAATGAACCAGGCTCGTGCGGACAAAACTATTGCCAAAGTTGTAGAAGCTGGCTTGAATCATTTTGATGTGGCGGCCAGTTATGGCGACGCCGAACTGCGCTTAGCGCCTTGGCTAAAAGACAATCGCCAGAGCATATTTCTGGCCACCAAAACCGGCCACCGCACCTATGCTAAAGCCCGTGAAGAATTACATGCCTCCTTGGAGCGCATGGGCGTAGATCAGGTGGATTTAATCCAAATGCATAACTTGACCCATGAGAATGACTGGGAAGTGGCTATGGGGCCTGGTGGCGCACTAGAGGCTTTGATTGAGGCGCGTAATGAAGGTTTAGTGCGCAACATTGGGGTCACGGGACACGGTACCTACGCGCCGGCAATGCACATGCGCAGCCTAGAAACTTATGCCTTTGATTCCATTTTGGTGCCTTACAGTTACGCAATGATGTGCGTGCCGCAATATGCTGATGATTTTGAAAGCCTGTATCAGATGTGCCAAGCACGCGGCGTGGCCATGCAGACTATTAAGGCTATTGCAGCGCGTCGTTGGAAGGACGAAGACACGGAAAAGAAATTTAGTTGGTACCGTCCAATAACCGACGCTCAAGCTATGAAGCGGGCCATCGACTTTGTACTGGTTCGTGACGGCTTGTTTGTGAACACTAGTAGCGATGCCACGTTAATGGACGTTGTCTTAGAGTGTATGGCAGCGCCCGTTCAGGCAGTGGATGTTGCAGCTTTAGCCGCGGATGCGCAAAATTTAGGTATTGAGCCGCTGTTTGTCCGTGATGTTTCAGATGATGTGGTGATTAAATCTTAGGCGGATTGGGTCGCAGAAGTTTTTCTAAAGTTAAATGAGCATGTCAGCGAACATGCAAGTAGGGGAGTGAGCATGAGTGATTGGAAAGTAACCCGTTTAGCCGGGGCGTTAGGGGCTGAAATTACTGGTTTCAACTTGGCTGGCGCAAGTGGGCAAGACATCGACAGGGTCAAGGCGCTGTTGCTTGAGCACAAGGTGATCTTTTTTCCTGGCCAGTCTATTGATATTGAAGAGCACGTAGCGCTAGGTCGTCAGTTTGGGCAGATCGAATCTCATCCGAACTTAAAGAACCCGTTCACTCAGCACCCGGAAGTGTTTGAACTTGCGGCAACCCACGGTGGCGTTGCAGACGAGTGGCATACCGATATCACTTTCCAAGAATCACCTTCCATGATGTCTATCTTGCATATGGTCAAATGCCCGGAAGTGGGCGGCGACAC
The DNA here is from genome assembly GCA_913060615.1 of uncultured Gammaproteobacteria bacterium. Lineage (GTDB taxonomy): Bacteria > Pseudomonadota > Gammaproteobacteria > Pseudomonadales > Azotimanducaceae > UBA4421. Next base: position 3,271 of record CAJXUL010000251.1, read on the forward strand.
CATGTGGACGAGTTTGAGTCAGGCCTATGACGAATTGTCTGATCCCATGCGCAGTCTTTGTGAGGGGTTAAGCGCGTTGCACGACGCGCACCCGCATAACCGTCCTCAAGATATGGCTGTGCATCCGGTAGTGCGCGTGCACCCTGAGACCGGTGCCAAAGCCTTGTACGTGAACGAACACTTTACCCGCCGCATTGTAGAAATGAATGCCACAGAAAGCCGTGTGATATTAGATTATTTGACCGCATGGGTTAAAAACCCGCGCTTTACCGTGCGGTACAAATGGACGCCAGGGACCATTGCGTTTTGGGACAACCGTTGCACACAGCACTTTGTGCTTAATGACTTTGAAGGTGAGCGTATTATTCAGCGTGTTACTGTAATGGGTGATGAAGTTAAGGCCGCAGTGGCGCCCCAGTGGGAACCTTGGGTGCGCGACGGCAGAGCGTCTGCGACTACCCGTCTAGATAGACAGCTTAATTCTTATATGAAGGCGAAAAGAGCCAAGCTCGAAGCGGTTTAGCAATTGCTCCGCGTTAGCTAGGACCTGTCTCTTATACACATCTCCGAGCCCACGAGACGGACTCCTATCTCG
>CAJXUL010000252.1 GCA_913060615.1 uncultured Gammaproteobacteria bacterium
GATAGGAGTCCGTCTCGTGGGCTCGGAGATGTGTATAAGAGACAGCTCGCTATGGGCGCCGAAGGCATGAATATGGGCACACGTTTCATAGCAACAAAAGAAGCGCCAGTTCACGAAAACGTTAAGCAAGCAATTCTTGCTGCATCTGAGCTAGACACTCGCTTAGTTATGCGACCGCTACGTAACACTGAGCGCGTATTAAAAAATGCCGCAGTAGAGCGCCTGTTGGAGAAAGAACAAGAACTGGGCGCTGATCTTAAGTTTGAAGACATTGCTGCTGAAGTAGCTGGCGTATATCCAAAGATTATGATGGAAGGCACTATGGAAGCTGGCGCATGGTCATGCGGCATGGTTGCTGGTCTTGTTTATGATATTCCAACAGTACAAGAGCTGATGGATCGTATTATGAGCGAAGCTGATACGCTGATTTCCAAGCGTCTTGCTGGTTTTGCTGCGTAGCGCAAGCCGCAGTACAAAGTAGAGCATAAGCTTCTAAGTTTAGTCTGCCCTGAGCAATTGGCTCGGGGCGCTAGGCAATCTTGCAAATACAAAACTCACATACAGAAATTTATATAAGGAATTGATATGCGCGAAGCAGTCATAGTTTCAACGGCTCGTACGCCTATCGGTAAAGCCTACCGTGGTGCATTTAACAGCACGCTAGGCCAAAGCCTTGGCGCACATGCCATCAGACACGCAGTGCAGCGTGCGGGCATTGATCCAGCCCAAGTGGAAGACGTCATTATGGGCGCAGCACTGCAAATGGGTAGCAGTGCTTTTAACACTGCGCGTCAATGTCTTTTAGAAGCAGGGCTTCCAGATAGTGTTCCGGGCCAAAGCATAGATCGCCAATGCTCCTCTGGCATGATGGCCATTGGTATTGCGGCCAAGCAAATTATTGCTGACGGTATGGATGTGGCTATCGGTGGTGGCGTTGAATCTATTTCAACTAACCAAACTGGTGATATGTTCACCACGCCCAGCCCTTGGTTGATGGAGAATCAGCCTGGCTTGTATATGCCAATGATTGAAACCGCAGAGATTGTGGGCGAGCGTTATGGTGTTAGCCGCGAAGATCAAGACGCTTATGCTGCGCAGTCTCAGGCACGTACCGCAGCTGCTCAACAAGCGGGCGCGTTTGATGATGAGATCGTACCGTTAGCTTCAGTGATGAAGTTGGTGAATAAGGAGACCGGTGAGGTCAACGAGATCGAAATGAATTTGGACAAGGACGAAGGTAATCGTCCGGGTACAACTTATGAAAGTCTGTCTGGCCTGAAGCCAGTATTTGGCGGTGGCCAGGTGATAAAAGAAGGCAAGCACGTTACTGCCGGTAATGCCTCTCAGTTGTCAGACGGTGCTTCAGCTTGTGTACTAATGGAAGCCAAGGTTGCTGAGCAACGCGGCCTTCAGCCATTAGGCGCCTATCGTGGCATGGCAGTTGCCGGCACGAAAGCTGATGAAATGGGTATTGGCCCTATTTTCGCCATTCCAAAGCTGTTGGAAAAGAATGGTTTGACCATGGACGATATCGGCCTTTGGGAACTCAATGAAGCATTCGCTGTGCAGGTAGTTTATTGCCGCGATAAGTTGGGCATTCCTGATGAGTTACTTAACGTAAACGGTGGCGCTATCTCCGTTGGCCACCCTTACGGTATGTCTGGATCACGCATGGTTGCTCACGCGTTGATTGAAGGTAAGCGTCGTGGTGTGAAGTATGTTGTAGCCACCATGTGTGTTGGCGGCGGCATCGGTGCTGCGGGCTTGTTTGAAGTGCTCTAGCATCAACTAGACCTTTAGGCGCTGGCTTAGACCAGTGCCAACGTTACAAAGGACCAGCTAGTGCCAAAGGGTGTAGCTGGTTTTTTTTCGACAAATTTTCTTCAATTGACTGAAAATGTCAGGCTAGGGACATCAGTAATCGGATTGGCAATCGCGGTATCATCAAAGGCTCTTACATCAAACGCTCTAACATCAAAAGCCATAACGCCAAGTTAGGGCGTTATCAATAAGGAACATAATGAACACATATACTTCGCCTACAGAATTTTTGGCCACCAAGCATGTCGATGGTGTTTTAACCATTACGCTCAACCGGCCTGATGCGCTGAATGCCTTTCGTCCGGAAATGTTGGAGGGCATTGCACAGCTCATAGATGCCGCTAACACCGACACTATGGTGGCAGTTGTTATTTTAGAGGGTGCTGGTCGTGCTTTTTCTGCTGGAGTTGACTTAAAGGTACTGCAAGGCACCGAACCTCAAGGCGGCAAAGTGGGCGATGTCTTTGATGCGCCAGCCCAGCGCGCATATCTGGCCATACGTGGTGCACGTATGCCAGTGATCGCTAAGGTCCATGGCGCATGTTTTACGGGCGCGCTGGAAATAGCCCTGCACTGCGATTTTATCTTTACCACTGCAACCACAAAGTTTGGCGATACTCATGCCAAATTTGGTCTGCGCCCTACATGGGGTATGACACAAACTTTGGCTCAAGCTGTTGGTTTGCGCAGGGCCAAAGAGCTGTCTTTTACTGCAAGAATATTCTTGGGGGTTGAGGCGGTTGAGTTGGGTATGGCTTGTGCGGCGGTTGAAGATATTGAGGCGTTAGATGCATTGGTTGCTCAGCGTGCAGAAGCAATTGTTGCCAATTCTTCAACAGCAGTTGCGGCGATAAAGGATTTATACAATATTTCGCAGCAAGGCCATGCCATGCAGGATGCTTTAGAGGCTGAGTTGGCTAGAGAATATCCGCAAATTACCGATACTTCAGAAAGACTGGCCGGGTTCTAGTCCCGGCTTTCTGAACTGTGGATGTGTCGGCTTTTATGGCAAAGGCGAATAGTCAGTCTTTGTCATAAATACCTTGTCGATATTTGCGACTAACCGACCGTTGCTGATAGAGGCCGCGTATACCGCTTGCCAAGCGGGGTCCGCGCCAAATGCTTGCCAGGCAACGGCAGCCTCAGCAAGGCTTGGGTGTGCAACCACGTAGATCAGCGTATTGGGCTGCTCTAGTGGCTTCCAATAACTGACATTCTCAATGCCGTGCTTGGTAAAGAGAGCCATAGTGTGGTCTCTGAAACGTGTTTCTAAAGCATCCAGTTTGCCCGGGAAGGTGGTGTAAGTACGCAGTTCGTAAACACTTTTGTCTGGATGCTGAGCGTGACCTTCATGATCGTCCGCAAAACTATTGAGGCTTACAAAGGTAAGTAAAATGCTGCTCAGTAGAGTGGTCAGCTTGCAAAGTACTTTTACTATGGGTTTGTCTATAAACATCTTGATGCCTGTGCTGGTTTGGTGATTGACGCTACATACTAGATGTCCTTCAACCAGATGGATAGTTGGCAGATGGGGCGACTTTAGCTCGCACTTTTGCCTAGCTTTACCCCTATTCCTCTAGCCTTAATCCTTCACCTTTAAAGCTGAGTCTTTGCGGGGTAAGCTCTGGGCATGGGCTTATTGCTCAGCACTGGTACAACTCGAACTGGGGAGTGGGATATGTACGTAAGGTTGTTTTCAATTCTGGCCGGCTTGTTTTTGTCCGGACTCGCTCAAGCGGATATCAAGCGCACAACTTCTGGTAAGCCCGACTTGTCTGGTTTTTACGACAGCGGCACCCTAACGCCGCTTAACCGCCCCAAAGAGTTTGGCGAAAAAAAGTTCATGTCTCGTGCAGAAGCAGAAGTGCTGAAAAAAATGACTGGCTTACTGCAATCAGATGCAGAAAAAGTCAGCGACCCTAATCGTGAAGCGCCCCCCAGCGGCGGAGACGGTGAACATGGTTTTGGTGCAGGCGGAGGAGGGGGATACAATTCATTTTGGG
>CAJXUL010000253.1 GCA_913060615.1 uncultured Gammaproteobacteria bacterium
GCCTTATTATGCTGCCAGCAAACATGCGCTCATCGGCGCGCTGGAATGGTTGGCAATTGAGCTAGAGAAGGGGCCTTTAAGCGTTCACGCGCTGATACCCGGTGCGGTGTACACGCCTTTGATCTCGGGACGACTAAAAGACCCTGCAGACGCTTGGCCTGAACTCGAATTGATCATGCCTGAAGCCTGTGCAGACATTGCGCTTAAAGGTTTGGATCTGGATTTGTTTTATATTCCAACCCAAGCGCACATTTTGGATGATATGCAGCCACGGGTGGAAGGGGTGCGTGACGCGCTGCAAAAGCTTGGCATCAAGCCGCTGGCCTAGCAATCGCTGCCGCCCTAAGACTTGTTGATGTCGCTCGGAAATGAGTGTGAAGGTGGGCATAAGCGCTGAAATCAGACTGAAAGGAAGTTAAGCTCGCTGATTTTATCGTGCTCGAGAAAAATCCTTTTGCTATAGAAACTAACACAATCAATACGCTTCAAGCGACGCTTGTCGTCGTCGGTGGCGTGCGGCAATAGTTTAGTTGGGGCCTGCGAGTGGGGCCTCAATTCTAGCGTTGGGTGTGATTGACGAAAAATTTAGCGCAATAAATGCAGAGAAATCTGGTTGGCTAAGGTCAATCCCGTGGCACTATCTTTGTCCGTGACAGCGGATTTAGGGTGTCTCCCACACTAGCTAATTACTGCCGAATACGTATTGTTGTCCGATAACGTAGCCGCTAGATGGTCGATCAGCGCGCGCACACGAACGGTGAGATGTTTTGTTTGCGGATAGACGGCGTGTATCTCAAGAGGCGGTTCAGCGTACTGGCCAAGCAAGATCTCGAGTTGTCCGCTGTCGATGTACGGTTGAGCAATAAAGAGCGTTGTCCTCGCCACCCCCAACCCTTCTGCTGCCATGCGCGTTACTGCAATAAGTGAGTTCGAGCGGAATGCGCCTTCCACGCGCACAGATAATGGCTTGCCGTCGTCGCTAAACCCCCAATGATTAACGTCCTGCAAAGATTCTTGCAAAAGACAATTGTGTGTAGATAACTGAGCAGGGTGATTGGGCGTCCCGCAACGTGCGAGGTACTCCGGCGCTGCGCAAATGACACGAGGCATCTGTGCAAGTTTACGCGCCATCAGTGTGGAATCTTGCAGTTCGCCAAAGCGGATGGTCAGGTCAAATCCTTCTTCTATGATATCAATGCGGTGGTCGATCAGTTGTAGGTCCAGCTCAACTCTAGGGTGGGCCGCCTGAAAGATCGCAAGCGCGGGGACGATAGCGCCGATACCGAAGGGCGTGGGTGCGTTGATGCGAATCAAGCCAGCAAGATCAGACTGCTTTTCTTGGACCACGCTCTCTAGTTCATCAAACTGCTCCAGCAGCGGTAGGCAACGCTCAAGATAGGCCGTTCCCATTTCTGTCAGTGTAACTTTGCGTGTTGTGCGCGAGAGTAATTGCACGAGAAGCTTGGCTTCCAGTTGCGCAACGTACTTGCTGGTCACTTTAACGCTCAGTCCCAGCGCCATTGCCCCTCTGGTAAAAGAGCGGTGCCGGGCGACTGCGGCAAACGCCTTCATGGCAGTGATGGTATCCATAGCGGGCTAATTCCAATTATCGTCAATTTGGACATAGTTAATCGTTTAAATGGGTCATTGTCCATGAAATGGGGTTTCTGTAGGTTCTCGGTTTGCACAATTAAAGAAGCAATTTCCGCGGTTGAGCCGTTATCTTAATTAGCGCGGTGTTAGTTGCGCTGTGCCCTTGTTTGAAGCGGTATTCATTTTTACTGAGTAATATTTTTGAGGTCTTGAGTGACAAATTTTTCAATGCGATTGTTTTACCTTTTTTGTTTAGTCCTCATACCGTTATCCACCCGCGCCATCGATATACCTCCGGGGCAAGCTGTAGCGCCACCTCCTGGCAAGACCTCAATTCGCTTTGAACTCAACTCTGTGCAAGTGGGTGAAAAATATAAAAGCAGCGAGTCGCTCAATACAGGCGCAGAACTAGGTCTGCATAGTTTGGGTGTGCAGTACGCTGGCAGCTTTCTGATCAAAAATAAGCTGGCGGGGTTTTACCTTAATACCAGCGTTGCTCGAGCTATTCCCGGCGGTTCTATAGCGAGTCAGGATATGGAAACGGGGGTAACTGATTCTGCGGCTGCGCTGGTTACTTGGTTGCTCGCAGATAAAGAGAAGGGCCGGTACGCGGTGTTAGGCACCTTTGTCATTCTGCCAACAGGCGACTATGACAGTAATCGGGCGATAAATTTTGGCAAGAACCGCTTAGCGGGCGGGTTTCAGTTGGGTTACCACACTCGATTAGCTAAAAAATTCGATGCCATGGTGACAACAGATGTGATCTTTTCGAAAGAAAACGACGACTATAGGCTGACGCATCAAAGCTATAAACAAAAGCCCCTTTACTCAATGCAGTTTACCTTGATGCACCATATCGACCCCTCTCTGATGCTGTCGGCCACTTACTATTTATACAATGGTGGCGAGGGTAAGTTAGATGGGGTTAGCCTTGACGACAAAACAAAGCGTAAACGCTATGAAGCAGTGCTATCCAAGCGAGTAAAATCTGGCAAGTACTTTGTGTATGCCGGAAGAGACCAAGAGACAGAGAACGGATTTATTGAAGACCTTCGGCTATCGCTGCGCTATCAACATTACTTCTAACTTAGCTGCTGTATTGATTTAAACAAAGACCAGTCCTCGGCATGGAGCGCGTGTCGGCCTCTAACATCTAACATCTAACATCTAAGGGTTGCGCTTATTGCCACTAATGCCTATGGGCGCGCTTTGTCCGCCTGCGCGGGCCTTAGTTACCACTTCACGCAAAGTGTAGGGGGCGTTGAGTTCTTCGGCGCTGGAGTTTGGGCCTAGCTCGCCAACTCGGAGGTAGTCACCACGATCTGCCGCGAAGCGAAAATCAACGGTGGCACCAAAAAGTTCGTCAACCATGCCGCTAGCGCCAAAGCCGTGTCCTTCATTGGTTTGGGCGGCGTTAGTTGCCTGATAACCCATCCGTTGCAGTAGCTTTGGGCTTGCGCGCTTGAGTACTTCTGGGCTAACAGACAGCATCCAGTTTTCTTGCTGCCTGATGACTGGATGTTGCATGCCGTTGAGCATCACCACGCGAGGTGTATCCGTGTGATTAATGCCGGTGCTGTGCAGCAGGCGGCCGTCGGTAATGACCACTGTGCCGGCGGGGGCATCTAGATTAATTGCCGGTGGCAGTTTGCCTACCGGTTTTTTTGTGCGCACAGCGTCAGATATAGTGCGATGGCTGCCGGGAATGATCAATGTACCGCCGTTGACTTCATCGACGTCTGAGAACAATGACATTACGTTGATGGTCAGCGGGCTTCTGGCATCCAGCGCTATATCTTGATCTTGGTGTAATGCCTGTGGCACGCCACCTTTTAGTGCGATAGATGCAATCAGCGAATTGCTAATCCAGTTCGCACCAAGTGCTTCCGTAACGATCTGCTCAACTAGCGGGCCGCCTTGCACCATGCTTGGGTGTTGCTCAAGTAACGCTTCGAAGCACCGCCCTTTGTTTACACAGCAGTTTATGTTTTGGCCACTTGGCGTTTTCTGCGCAATGCCAGCAAGGCGTTCGCCTTCGGCTTGCTCCAGAATCCGCTGGTGGATTATCGCAACTTGTTCTGCGGACAGCGCGTTTTCAATTTTGCAGTAGCCCCAATTCAACATGTCCGCACGTAGCCGTTGAATATCCTTTGTTGGAATGGGCAGGTCTTTGTCTTTCCAGTAAGGGTGTTTGGCAGCAATGGTTGTGTCGTAGTA
>CAJXUL010000254.1 GCA_913060615.1 uncultured Gammaproteobacteria bacterium
CGAGATAGGAGTCCGTCTCGTGGGCTCGGAGATGTGTATAAGAGACAGGAATGCCAGTGATGGACTTTCAATGCTTGCCACGATTGAGAACGCGACCAACGATGTAACAGACATGTTGCATCGTATGCGCGAACTTGCAGTTCAGGCAGCGAACGATACGAACGGCGCAACTGACCGTGGATATCTACAAACAGAAGTGACCGCGTTAATCGCTGAGATTGATAGAGTTTCTTCTGATACGAAATATAATGGAACGGCTGTACTAGATGGCACTTTTACAACTAAAAAGTTACAGGTAGGTACTGAAGCAAGTCAGACCATTACATTTTCGGTGGACGGAGTGAGCGCGAGCGCCTTGAGCGTTGATGCAGTTTCTGTATCGAGCCAAGCAGGCGCGACTGCAGCTTTGACAGCTATCAGCACAGCGATCGAAGCAGTGGCATCAGATAGGGCAACCTATGGTTCGTTGCAAAATCGTTTGGAGTACACAGTATCTAATTTGATGAACGTTTCTGAGTTTACTCAGGCAGCCCGTTCTAGAATTGAAGATGCTGACTTTGCGGCAGAAAGTGCACGCCTATCAAAGGCCCAAGTTCTGCAACAAACCGGTACTGCCATGTTGGCACAGGCAAATGCCTCCCAACAGCTGGCGTTGTCGTTGTTCCGCTAGCGGAACGAATGCAATGGTCTCAGGGTGAGGGGTTACCTTGAGACCATTTATTCTTTTGCAGATTTTTCTCTAACCTAAACCAAAACATACATAGTCCAGCCGTGTTTACCTCACGCTTGCGCGCCACCGGCGACTATATTTATCAAATTGACCTCATCAAATTTTAATATCGGTTAATATTCCCACTTAATCCGAGGAAAAGCCTATGCACGCCTATCAACTAAAATCTGTCGAACTTATGCATGATAAAAGTGAGAAGGCAGTCCAATGTGCTACAAGCGGCGACCTCCACAAAGCAAGAGAACTGGTAGACGAGTTAAGGTTTTTACGGGCAGCTTTTGCTTCAGTTCTTGGGCTAGGACAAGAGGAGCAACAGCAAGACACCACTCAGAAAGAATACTCCAAGAGTCTCGCGCAATTGGTCAGCAAGTTAAACGCCAATTTCGAAACCATCGCTCAGTGGCTAAATGCAGCTCAAGCCGCCTTCCCTCAGCAGACGCTTTTTCAGTCGAAAGAAGGCATTAATATTTATTTAGACAGCCAAATTCCAGCTGTTTGGAACTGGCTTGAAGATATTATTATTATTCAAGAAGATCCAAAAAAGGAATTTACCACTGCACTGAGGGCGCGCGGTCAAAAAAAAATCATAGTCCTTGCAGCTGGAGACAATCAAAAAGACATTTGTTACTTAGAAACACCCGATGACGCATTGCCAGGGTTAAGAGATTGGGCGGCTGACCCTGTGGGACGAACAATACTTATTTCCAACGCCTTAGACCCCAAGCCCAATGAAACTTTAATGAAAGAAATCAGAGAGGTTTTTTTATGTTTCATAATTGGTACCAACACCGTGCGCAATTTTTCACGAACTTGGGCTCTCCAACAAATAAGAAACGTAACCCGAGTAGTAAGTCACAAAAATGTGATGGATCTAGCCCCCATTTTTAATGGCAAAATATGCATCATAGTTTCGCCTGGGCCGTCGTTGAAAAATAATATTGCCCTTTTAGAAGATCATGCAGATGAGCATATTGTCATAGCGGTAGCCCAAGCTTGCCCGGCACTCCTCAAGCATAGTATTTATCCTGATTACGTTATGGTGGTTGATCCACAGGATTACTCCCATGTGCTTGAAGGTACGGATTGCTCCAAGATTCCGGGCTTGATAATCGGGGATGTTTGTCATCCAATATTTTATGCTATGCCTTTCCAAAATATTTTCACGTACTTCGCTGTGGCGCCAGCGCTAGATTCAGCCAACATAATGTCCGCGGAACCCGAGCCACTCTTTGGCGGTTCAGTTTCAGTTGCAGCAACAGATCTAGCGATAAAACTAGGCGCTAAAGAAATATGTCTGATCGGGTCAGACCTATCATTTACAGATGAAATCTATTACGGCGGTGTTTCGGTTATAGGAGGGGGGGCCACTAAGGCCGAAGAGGTGAAAACCCAGCCATTTACTATACCTGGCTACTTCGGCGGCGAGGTCACTACAAATCCTGAGTATGTGTCGTTTAAACGAGAATTCGAACAACTCGCAGCGGAAAATGCTGAGGAACTTACCCTTAATAACTGCACCGAGGGCGGCGCCTATATCCAGGGGTTTAACCATATTCCGTTAGCTGAGGTTCTATCAAGAGAGATAGGTTTAAAGAAAAATCTAGCCCTCCCGGAGAATTCAGCCAATGCAATTCGTAGCAATCTAAAAAATCTGTTGCGAAATCTCTTAGAGGAAAGAACTCGCTTAAATAAAGTAAACATGCTGGCCAGGGGGTGCATGCAGTTAGCCGAAAAGATAAGCGATCCTATTGACAAAAAACTCGCCGCCTTAAACAAAAAAGAAAAAAAACTAATCCTTGCGATAAATAGCACTACATCTTTAGATCTTTTTTGCACCCCTGAAATTGAGGCCATCCAAAGGCAAATCGAGCGCATTAACTCCTTCGAAGGCAACATTGCATTATCCAAAAGCATGTATCAGATGATCTTCGATGCAATCGAAGAGATAAGATTGGCGCTTTCTGAACAAATTACCGCTATCAAAACTCTTAACTAACAACCCACACTTCGCCGCGACTAGCGCGGCGCTGCCTAAGGTGTCTCTAGAATCAACGCTATGACAGGGTCAGCCTGAACGTTGTTGCCTGCAAGCCTCCCTACATAAGTGCCCACCAACTCAGTTAGTAGCTACAAAATGGGCATCATATCTTTTCTTAACCACCGAACGGCTCATTAAAATATTGGCCTCAGCCAATACAACAATCTGCGGCAGTAAAGCGCGCTGCCGCTTTTCAGCAAAATTTTAAAATCCCTCGCTAATGCCGCCCTACCGTGGAATATCCGCAAATAAGTAAGATTGCCCTTCAAACCCGCCAGGCAGACGTTTACCGCGCAAGCGGCAACCACCTGCCTCAAGAATTCACACAAACGGCAATTTTTTGCCTTTTTTTTTGTTTTTTCCTAAAGGTTTGCCGCATCGCCCCGATTTACTCCTTGTACGCGGCAAGAAGCTGCCGCATTTAAGCAAAAGCGGCAACTCTTGACCTCAAATTAGAGGCATAAAGTTGCCGCAAAAATTAGAAAAAACAGGGGTCTGTTATGAGCATAGTAGTTAATACCAATATCGGTTCTTTGAACGCGCAACGTTCACTCGCTGAATCTTCAAAGGATTTGGCAACTGCCATGGAGCGTTTGTCTTCAGGTAAGAAAATCAATTCAGCTTCGGATGACGCGGCTGGCTTTGCCATCGCTGAGCGAATGACTGCTCAGGTACGTGGTCTGAATATGGCTACAAAAAATGCTAACGACGGTCTAGCCATGCTAGCAACCATCGAGAACGCAACTAATGACGTTACTGACATGTTGCAACGTATTCGTGAACTAGCCGTTCAGGCAGCGAACGATACCAACTCAACCACTGACCGCCAGTACCTACAAACTGAAGTTAACTCTCTATTAAAAGAGATCAACAGAGTTTCTTCTCAAACCGTCTACAACAACCAAGCTGTACTAGACGGTTCGCGTTCGGGCCTTATCCAGACAGGTACAGAAGCAGGGCAAACAACCGCTTTCAATATCTCCTCAATAGCTGTCTCTTATACACATCTCCGAGCCCACGAGACGGACTCCTATC
>CAJXUL010000255.1 GCA_913060615.1 uncultured Gammaproteobacteria bacterium
CAGCGTCAGATGTGTATAAGAGACAGGCCTCATTCAATTTTTGCGTGTACGCATTGGCCAATTTTAGGCCTGAATAAAAATTGATTTCAAAAAGCCGATGAATAGCATCGTGATCAAGTTCAGGGGTGGTAATTTTGGTGCGGTGGCCAATGCCCGCATTTGAACAAACTAGAGCAAGCTCACCACGCGCATCATATGCTTTGTCTACCAGCTCAGCTGCCGCGTTAGGCTCAGACAGATCACAGGCTATTTGTTGACCATTGCCGCTTATTGCCTCTAACGTTCGGCTAAGGCCAGCTTCATCAATATCCGCGCAAATTACATAGGCGCCCCGGGCAGCAAGGGCCACCGACAACGCTGCACCAATGCCGGAGGCGGCGCCGGTAACTAAAACTGAACGGCCCGAATAATCAATCATAAGAGCTCGCCGCCCAAAACTGCTGGCGTCTCACAGTATGTGGTTAGTATGTATTGTTGGTGATCTTTTACACGCTTCGAAAGCACCTTTGCGATCTCCGGCAATTCCGAATTAGCAGCAAAAAACTTTAACATGCCCCTATTTTGCTTAGTCACCGGCATAATCTCCGGTGGCGTCGCTGTAACGCACATACTCATCGTAGCCCAATAGATATCGGCTGCCGTCAGCGAATCTCCTACAAGATATCTCGAGCCACGTTCGGCCTGTCGGTTAAGGCAAGTGTCGATCAAAGTGATTACCTCAGCAATTTTTGCTGGCGCAGCGGCGCTCGCTTCATCACTGTATCCGTATTTTCGGCCCAAAGGACCGTCAGACAAGATCCTCATATTCCACAGCAAACCGTCCTCTGCCAAGACCACAGCGCATAAACCAAACATCTCGACTCGATGTTCGTAACTTTCAGGAATCAGCGCCGGACTGCTCAAGCTGCCAATTTCTTCGGCGAGCGCAAGTTGTTCGGTCCAAACATTTCTTGGCCGCTCTTCATCGTGAAACATAGTTGGCAAGCCGGTCTGACTTGTGAGTTCGTACAAACGTGCCTGTCGGTCCTCGCCTGTTTCTTTGTCGACACCCATCATTGGGTGCAAGGCCCTGATTATCGGAATGTTTTTTACGAAACAGACATTTTTAAGCGCTTCTGAATATAACGCTTGGACGCCGGGGATAAAAGTTACGCGTGTTCCTTTGGTCATCTGCGCAGCTTCGTCAAGAGATATAAAGTTTGGGCTGCCCGGTGTATTTTCATTTGTCATTTTTTGTCTCCGTTTTGTCTATCTTAAATATCTGTTAGGTATCTGTTGGGTTTCGATTCATTGGCGCTGTTAGCGCTGATCTTAGGTTCGCATTGGACCGGACCCAGGCGCGACTAACGATAAACTAGTCGCCTATTCCCCGTCACTTTTCCGTCACTCGCACCGATACGGAAATAACTCCAGATGTAACATTTTTCGTAGGTCCAAAAGTCCGTAGGTAAATAAGTAGGTAAATAAGTAGGTAAATAGGTAGGTAAATAGGTAAGACGGACAACCTACGTTCCATCACCGCCAGCACCTACGCCTTCCCAGCACGTTGGCAAGTAAACCCTGAGGGTATGGGAGTGGGACTAAGTGGCCAATACGAGTGGTTTGCAAAGCGCTTGGATCTACACCACCGGTGAAGTCTCACAATGCACGTCCCAATGTACTAAGTGCATATGATTCGGCTCAGTGCTTTTTGCCTTTCGCCTTACTTCCTACTTCTTTTTTCTTTTTTCTTTTTTCTTTTTTCTTTTTTCTTAACAAAAGAACCACTCGCTGCTTAGTACCATCGCACGCTGGGTCTACCCAGCGCACGTTAAGACAAGCGGGTTTGAAATTCTTATCTTCCCTAGTTTAGCTTTAGTTCCTGTCTACCATATCCTTCTCCAGCCGGGGCCAGGTCAACAGGAAGAATAGTGAACTTGCAATATATAAGAGCGCCATGATGACCATCGCCGACTGTAAACTCTGGGCGTAGACCTCACCGCAGACACTCTGCAAATTTTCACTTATCTCGCCGATAACGCGCGGATGGCACTGGTTTCGCGTCAGTTCATCTGCTGCAACGCCAAGTTCAGCCACGCCGTTGCCAAAGAAAATATCCGAGATGGCACCGATAAAGAGAGGCCCAAATCCGTAGCCGATCAGGTTAACGACGAACAGTAGTACGGCTGTCGCCGTGGCACGAACACGCATGCTCACAACGCCCTGGCCGATGGTGTATTGGGCTGCCAGATATCCGTACTTGACGAATCCAGCGATAATCAAACCAATGGCAGCAAAGAGTAGATTCTGAGTCGTGAAGGCGAACACATAGAATGGGACCGACAAGACCAAGCCCGCGGCCGGCAGCCAGGCGATGGCACCCGGATGTTTTTTGTAAAGTTTGGTTGCAAGCCAGCCGGTGACAAACGTGCCTATGGCAGAGGACAGCGACACGGGCGCGTTGATCCAAATGGCTGCTTCACCAGCGGTAATTTCGTGAGCGCGAACCAAGAAGATGGACTGGAACGAAGAGATTCCGTAACCACAGAAAGCAGCGACTGTGGCGCCACCCGTCATTAGCCAGAAGGCGGGCTTCGTGGTCAATTCACTGATCGCCTCGCGCAAAGTAACTTGTTCTTTGGACTGCGTCCCAGCTGGATCTGTGTAACCGCGCGGGGGTTCTTTCACAGTCAATTTGAAAACAACGGCAAGCAACAAGCCCGGCAGGCCCACGACAAAAAATGCAGTGCGCCAGTCGAACGCATCAGTCACCCACCCACCAATTAGGTTTGCGAACATGGTGCCGAGAGTTACGCCCATGGCATAGACACCCAGCGCCTGAGACCTGTCACGCGGCGCATAATAGTCTGCGATCAACGAGTTGGCCGGCGGCGTACAGCCTGCCTCACCAATACCTACGCCGACGCGACACATCAACAGAATCCAGAACGCGCCGATGGTGACCGAGCCGACGGTGACTTCGGTTGCCAGCCCACATAGCGCAGTCATGAGAGACCATAGCGCAACGCATACGGACATAATCCACACACGGTGAGCTTTATCGGCATACCGGGCCAGAGGAATGCCCACAATTGTGTAGAGAAGGGCAAAACCGAAACCAGTAAGAAGGCCGAATTGGGTATCGGATATACCTAGCTCCGGCACAAGTTCAGGACCGACTACGGCGAGCAGACCACGGTCGACGAAGTTCATAATATAGATAAGCGTTAGGGCTGAAAGCACATAGGTTCGGTAGCGTTTAGTACCGTACCCCGTGATTTGATCGATTGCTCCACCTTCTTTGGGAGGGGTTACTGCTGTCATAAATAGATCTCTTCAAAAGGTTCAGCTGTTATCCATCGCGTCTACTGAAACTGTTTCAGCTCACGTTGTCTGGCGTATATGGAGCGAGAATATACAAGCATCTACCACCGCCAGCAACGCTCAAATAAGTAGGCTTAAAATAGGGTTAAAATGGGGTTAAAGAGCAAATGATTTTTCTCCTCCCTAGTTCTTTAAGAGAATTGCAATACTCGCATCGCCTACTACTTCAAACTTGGCACCCTTCCATTTCGGTGGGCCCATTTTCCCCATCACATTATTGGAAAACGCATAGGGTTCCTTCGGAATGCCTACAAAGTTCGTATCCATTTCGCCTGTCTCTTATACACATCTCCGAGCCCACGAGACGGACTCCTATCTCG
>CAJXUL010000256.1 GCA_913060615.1 uncultured Gammaproteobacteria bacterium
CTCGTGGGCTCGGAGATGTGTATAAGAGACAGTTTGTCTTGCGCGCGAATGCCGCGAATGCGTATTTTTTTGCCGCTTGGGTAATGAATTAGCTGCTGGTCTACTTCAACCGTGCCGCTGTGCACTGTGCCGGTGACCACCAAGCCTGCGCCTTTTACTGTAAAGGATCGGTCTATGGCAAGCCTGAATGGTTTTTGGTTTTGTGCAGTGTGAGAGGGATTGGCTCGGCTGCGCAAGTGGGTCAATAGATCTGCTGTGCTTGCGGGGTTTTCAATAGAGGTTTGAAAAACTTCAGCGTTTTCTAAGAAGCTTGCGCCAACTAAGTTCTTTATTTCGCCTAGGCAATCTGCAATGCGTGCGTCATCAACTCGGTCGCACTTGGTCAGGGCAATTGTACCTTCGTTAACGCCGATTAGACGCAGTATTTCTAGGTGTTCCCGGCTTTGCGGCATAGGGCCGTCATCAGCCGCTATGACCATTAGCGCGTGTTGGTGACTGGCAACGCCGGCAACCATGTTGTGTATAAATTTGTGGTGGCCGGGCACGTCGACAAAACCAATGTCGCCGTCGTCGATATAAGCAAAGCCAAGATCAATAGTGAGCCCGCGTTTTTTCTCTTCAGCAAGACGATCAGTTTCCACCCCCGTAAGTGCTTTGACTAATGAGGTTTTACCGTGATCGACATGGCCTGCTAGGGTGATGATCATGATGCAAGGTTGCCCAGCTGGGCGCACAGTTCGTCAATGTGGTCGGCACCACGCATGTCTAACAAAACGCTATCGTCGCGTATTCTACCTACCACTGGGACATCTAAATTCCGCAGTGCTTTGGCAATATTGTCAGGACTGATACTTGGGTGGGTGACCTGTACAGCCAAGCTTTCTATGGTTTGATCTGGTAGGGCGCCGCTGCCGATCTGAACTTCACTGACAACGGTTGCGCTTTGATAGTGGCTAGGCAGACTTGCACTGACTTGTTCCGCACGTGCATTGAGCTCGTGCTGGGTCAGTTGCAGTGTGCGCAGCAGTGGCAGGTGTTTGTGCAGTGACTCTGGGTTTTCATAAAGTTTCAGTGTCGCTTCTAGCACTGCCAGAGTGATTTTATCTGCGCGCATGGCGCGCTTCATGGGGTTTTTGCGAATCTGCTCAATAAGCTCGCGCTTGCCCGCAATTATGCCGGACTGTACGCCGCCTAATAATTTGTCACCGCTGAAGGTTACTAAATCTATACCCTCCGCTAGCACCTGCTGTGGTGTGGGTTCTGCGGGGAGACCCCAGTGGGTGAGGTCGACTAGACTACCGCTGCCTAAATCTATGCAGCTGGGTACGCCGCTGGCTTTGGACATTCTGGCCAAATCTGCGGGACCAACAGATTCGGTGAAGCCTTGTATGTAAAAGTTGCTCGGATGGATTTTCAGTAGCATGGCTGCGCGGTCTAAAACCTCTTCAAAATCTGACGGCCGGGTACGGTTGGTGGTGCCAATTTCTAGCAGTGTGCAGCCTGAACGACTCATCAGTTCTGGTAGGCGAAAGCTGCCACCAATTTCTACCAGTTCGCCGCGGGATACAGGTACTTCTTTATTTAGGGCGAAGGTGTTGAGCACAATCATCAGTGCAGCGGCATTGTTGTTAACAATTGTCGCGGCCTCGCAACCGGTTAAGCTGCAAATACGTTGCTCAACAATGGCATCTCTGTCGCCTCTGCGTCCTGCAGTAATGTCGTATTCTAAATTCATCGGCCGCGTAACCAATGGTTCTATGTCTCGCCACAGTTCGCGGCTCAGTAGTGCTCGACCTAAGTTGGTGTGAATAATGGTGCCAGTGAGGTTGAAAATGGGCGTGTAGCCAACTTTGCCCAGCTGGTCTTTGATCGCCTGATCGTAGCCAGTGGGCGTTACGGCCCAGTTTGGCACGCTTTTATTTTTGCGCATGTTTTGTTGCAGTTCGCGGATGGCATTTTTGACGGTTTGCAACCCATACTCTTGAAGTAGGTTGGTTAGTTCTGGCGCTTGGAGCAAGCTATCTACCGCCGGTAGATCTCGAAGTTCAGGCATGCTGGTACTCAAATATTTCCGTTGACTATGAGCCGTACTATACGTCGATTTTTCTTTTGGCGGTTAGATTCATTGTGGCTTGTTTTCGGTTTTGTGAAATTTTTAGGCAGGCTAGGCGAGGGCGTTAATACACCGCAGGACTGTCCGGTTCGGTTACGTCTTAGTGATTGATAGTTTATGGTTAGTGCTCAAATTTTTATGAGGAATAGGGCAATGGCAGAACCTATGACAGAACAAAAAGGGCTGGTCGCTTTTATTGGCTTAGGTGTTATGGGCTATCCAATGGCTGGACATCTGGTAAGGCAGGGTTATTCGGTTAACGTGTTTAACCGCACCGCGTCAAAAGCTCAGTCGTGGTGTTCAGAATACGCTGAGCAGGCTGCAGCGCAAAATCTTGTTTTGCAGAGGTGCAAAACACCCGCTGATGCAGCTAAAGGCGCTGATGTTGTGTTTGTTTGTGTGGGCAACGACGAAGACGTCTGCCAGGTCACGATGGGTGAGCAGGGTGTGCTCAAAGGTATGAATTCAGATGCTTTGTTGGTGGATCACACCACGGCTTCTCAAGACCTTGCATTAGAACTCAATGCGGCTTGTGCTGCCCGTGGTTTGGGCTTTCTTGATGCGCCTGTTTCCGGTGGTCAAGCAGGCGCTGAAAACGGCGCGCTGACCGTCATGGTGGGTGGCAGTGACAGCGATTTTGCTAGAGCCGGCGATTACTTTGAAGCCTACGCCAAGAAGTATGCGCTGATGGGTTCGGCTGGCGCGGGGCAGTTAACCAAAATGGTTAATCAGATTTGTATTGCTGGGGTGCTGCAGGGTTTGTCTGAAGGGGTGCATTTTGCTCAACAAGCAGGTCTGGATGTAGGCAAGGTGGTAGATGTTATTGCTCAAGGGGCAGCCCAATCTTGGCAGATGAATAACCGCGCCAGCACTATGGCAAAGGACGAATACGAGTTCGGCTTTGCGGTAGATTGGATGCGTAAAGATTTGTCCATTGCGCTGGCTGCAGGACGAACTTTAGACGCCCGGCTGCCAATGACTGCCTTGGTGGATCAGTTTTATGCTGACGTTCAGCAAATGGATGGTGGGCGTTGGGATACCTCTAGTTTGCTGCGCAGGTTGACCGCAAAAAAATAGGCTTCTTTTTGTCTATAGAGTAAGAAGGGTAGGGAGCAAGAGAGCTAGAAAGCTAAAAGTTCTCAGAACCTTAACGTTGGAACCTCAAGGTGGTGGGGCGCTTGAGTGGTTGGAGTCAGCCACTCAAGCCACTGAGCTTTTGCACGCTCAGTGGCTTGATCAACGTAGTTTAGCGCTTGTCTACTGCAACGAAATCACGCTTGGGGCTGCCGGTATACAGCTGGCGAGGACGCCCGATCTTGTATGGGCTGCCAATCATTTCGTTCCAATGCGCAATCCAACCTGGTGTTCTGCCTGTGGCAAAGATCACGGTGAACATTTCAACTGGAATGCCGATAGCCTTTAAAATAATGCCTGAGTAGAAGTCCACATTCGGGTACAGGCGCTTTTCTACAAAGTACTCGTCTTCAAGCGCAATGCGCTCTAACTCTGTCTCTTATACACATCTGACGCTGCCGACGAATAGAGAGGTGTAGAT
>CAJXUL010000257.1 GCA_913060615.1 uncultured Gammaproteobacteria bacterium
TCTACACCTCTCTATTCGTCGGCAGCGTCAGATGTGTATAAGAGACAGGCTCAAAGCCGTACTCAATGGCTAACTTTACTGCTTTGGTGCAATGTCCCTGGCCCAACGCTCGCTTGCGTAGCCAATAACCTAAATCACCAATAAGATCGGGTCCGCATAACGTTCTGATGGCCACTGAGCCCAGCATGACGCCCGATTCTGGCTCTTCAATAATAAAGCGATAATCCGAACCGTCTTGCCATTTTGACGCAGCATCCTGAGTCCAATTCACCGCATCGCTCAAGCGGTAACTGGGTGTACACCAATCCATCCACGGACGAATGTGCCCTACCGACTCTAAAACGGCGGCCTGCATTTCACTGGCGTCTGATCTTTTTATTCTTCTAATTATGGGTTGCATGACGGAATCCTTATCCATTATCGAGGCAAAAGAGCCTTCAACTACGAATAGTTATTCCACTAGATTTAGAGAAATTAGTCGCTACCGCCGGTCATGTAAAACTATCCGCTAGGGCAGTTTTAGCCCTTTTACCACCTAACTCGCGCCTCAAATTGAGAAGAGCGGGTCATTTGTCGCCTAGTTGGGTGTTCACTACCGGCGCCAGCACTGGCTCGTACTGAGATCCACGCTGATCTCAGTATGCGTTTTTTTTGGAATCAGCCTCCGGATTCAGCCCAGAGGTCTATTCAGATGCTTGCGCATCTTTGGGTTTTCTACCTACAACGTAGGACAAGACAACTAAGACCGCCGCTATGATGAAGTAGTACTTAATCATGTAACTAAAGACCGGCGACATGCTGCTAAGCCCATCACCTAATGCTTCGCCTCCAAGCAACCCAGCCATGACCCCACCAATGGCAGACGCCAAGAACCATAAACCAAACATCTGGCCCACGTATTTCTTCGGTGAGTAACGAGCAAACGCAGACAATCCGATTGGTGATAGAGCTAACTCGCCCCAGGTCTGAAACAAATAAGTGAGCAACAACCACTGCAAGCCAATGGGCGCGGATTCTAATGCAAGGTCCACTGCCACCAGCATGATAAGAAAGCTAATGCCCATAAAAACCAAACCAATGACAAACTTCAAGGGCAATGAAGGGTCTAAATTTCGCCGCGCTAACTGAGCCCACATACCAGCAAAGATTGGGGCAAAAATCACTACATAGATTGGGTTGATAAACTGCACCCAAGACACGGGCATGGTGAAGTCAAAATAAGTGAGGTCGGTATAGTCACGAGCAAAAATGTTAAGTGAACCACCGGACTGATCAAAGCCTGACCAAAACGCCGCTGCTGCGACAAACAACAAAAATAGTAAGGTGATGTTCTTTCGCTCAGCGACATTGAGTCCAGCGAAGAAATACAGGTAGATGAAGTACACGCCCGCAAGCGTGGTTAAGAAATAAGCGAAATTCTCAGCGAACACCGTCGGCGCAACTGAGATGACGTCAGTTAATACCAGAACAAACAAAACCACAACTAAGCCAAAGACAATCTGAGTAGCAGCCATCAGCTTCTTGCGCCGTTCCTCAGGCATTGGATTAGGCTGCGCGCCCGCATCACCCAGCAAGTGACGGCTGCGAATGTACTGAACCACGCCAAAAATCATGCCCAACCCGGCTGCGCCAAAACCCCAGTGCCAACCAACTTTTTCTCCTAGGTAACCGCAGATGCCATAACCAATAAGGGAACCGATGTTGATCGACATATAAAAGATGGTAAATCCAGAATCTTGGCGCTCATCACCGGCAACATAGAGTTTGCCAACGATGGTAGAAATATTGCCTTTGAGTAATCCAGTGCCTAATACAACAAGCGCAAGACCGAGGAAGAAAGAATGCTCAATGGGTACAGCTAAGGTTAAATGTCCCAGAGCAATAATCACTGCGCCATACAGTACAGCGCGCTGATGCCCTATAAGGTTGTCGGCAATCCAGCCACCCGGCACCACCATAAAGTAGACCATGCCTACATAAATACCGTAAATCGCTTGGGCTTCCATTTGTGACCAGCCCAGCCCGCCATTTACGCCCGTGACCACACCGGTCATGTATAAAACCAGCAAAGCACGCATGCCGTAAAAAGACATGCGTTCCCACATCTCAGTTAAAAACAGAGTTTTTAGACCTACGGGATGGCCAAAAAATCCGTGGGTAGAGTTATTCATGATCTTTTCTCACGCGTTGAATAGAGGGTGGAAATTTATTCAATAGAGCATCGGGGCGGACTGGGCGAGAGACTAAATTACCCCCGCAGTTTGGACAGTTACCTAAATGAGTCACGCAACCTCTGCAAAAAGTACATTCAAAAGAACAAATGTACGCAAGATTCGATGCAGGCGGCAAATCAACATCGCACCGTTCACAGTTTGGTCGTAGCTCTAACATGGGTTAACCGATATAAACCAGCGGCAACTTTACCCCTTTAGGCCATTAACCAACAGCTTCAAACGCAAGCTCTTATTTCATTTTTTAGGTCACGGTTTCAGTTAGCTGTTTTAGTTCGCTGTTTTATTCAGGAGGAAAGGCACCCGCCTTCAGCATCATTGAAGGTAAAGGCTTTGCCAATACCTCTTGCAACCAAGACGCGGTATCGAGCAATTTCGATAGCTCTACGCCATGGGCAATACCGCCGCGATTGAGCATATAGACCAGATCTTCAGTCGCAATGTTGCCACTGGCATTAGGCGCAAAAGGACAGCCACCAATACCACCGATGCTGGCATCCAATACTGAAACACCAGCGAGTAGGCTGGCATAGGCATTGGCTATGCCGGTATTGCGCGTGTCATGAAAATGGGCGCGCAATGGCATTGCTCCTAATAACTCTTTGAGCTGAGTAAACGCCTCGCGCACCTGAGTGGGTACGGCAACGCCAATAGTGTCGGCTAGAGCCAACTCTACCGGGCCAGCATCCGCCAACCGCTGAGCTGTACTGAGTAATTGTTTCAGGTCTACCTCACCCTCAAACGGACAGCCAAAGGCAACAGCTATAGTGACTTGCACTGGAAAATTAGTTTGCGCCCCGTCACGAATAACCTCAGTAGCCATAGCCACAGCGGCGTCCACATCAAGGCCCTGATTCTTTAAGCCAAAGGTATCCGTAGCCGGTATCACCAGCCCTGCTTCATGTATTGTCTTGGTGTCTCTTAAACGCCGGTAGCCGCGCTCATTAAGAATTAGCCCTGTATAACGAACGCCATCCGCGTCAGGCAGCATCGCGCATAGGTCTTCTGCATCGGCCATCTGTGGAACACGAGTTGGATGCACAAAACTGGTGGCTTCTATGCGACGACAACCCGCTGCAATGGCGCTCTCCACCAAACTAAGTTTTTGTTCGGTGCTCAGCATTACGTCTTCATTTTGCAAGCCATCTCTGGGACTGACTTCCATGACTGTAACTGATTCCTGCATCGTCTAACGCCCACCCCGTCTGTTACACATAATTGGCCTTACGTAAAAATGCTTTACGAAAGGTTTAGAAGCCCTCGCGCAGACTCACCGTTTTATTAAATACGCCTGGCAGCTCAGAGTCCTTGCAGAAATAACCTTGGCGCTCGAATTGAAAATGCTGATCGTCCAAAGCCATAATTGCGGGCTCTACCATTGCATGAAGAGCTGTCTCTTATACACATCTGACGCT
>CAJXUL010000258.1 GCA_913060615.1 uncultured Gammaproteobacteria bacterium
GTTTTACCTGCGCCCACAGGACCAAGAATGGCGATCTTTTCGCCCGCTTTTATCGACAAACCCGGAATTGTTAATGCTGCTCGTTCGCCATATAAGGAGGAGACATCTTCAAAACGAAAATTGCCTTTCAACTTTGCTAAAACTATTGGTTGGTCCTGACCAAAGTGATCGTCTTCTAACGACCAAATTCTGTCCAAACCTTGTAAGGCTGCGTTAGAGTGCGCCCACTGCACCAATAGTCCTGGAATGGCGGCAACTGGCGCCAAAATACGTCCTGACAAAATGGAACAGGCGATCAATGCGCCAAGGGTGAGCTCACCCTCGCTTGCCAATAATGCGCCAGTCGCAATGAGAGATAGGTAGGACACCTGTTGAAAACTGGCCACTATGTTTTTGGAGTGCTCACTGACATCACGCATTTTGAGTTCGTAGTCGCGGGCATCGTCTGTGGTGCTCATCCAACGAGAAAGCATGCGCCAACCGCCTTGACCAGACTTAATGCTTTCAGCGCCCTCTACTGTCTCTACCAACAAACCAGTTTTTAGGTTTACTGCGGCGTCCATATTTTTTGCCAGCGCATCAATTTTACGACGCGATGCCAAACCAATAATCACGCAAATAACAAAAAACGACAGGGGTATGAGGGCAATCCACCCAGCAATGAGCAATATAATGCCCGATATAAAGCAGCGCGAATGGCGTGTCTACAAACAAGTGACCGGTAACCGCCGTTAGAAAGCCGCGGACAGTTTCATATCCGCGCATTTGCGAGGCCAAGGAGCCTACGCTGGTGGGCATTTGATCCAAGCGAATATTTAAAAAACGCATAAAAGTGGACCGCGCCAAACGTTGATCTACTGCATCTACCAAACGGTTATAGAGTTTGTGCCGAGTATATTTTGCAAATAGATCGTACAAAACCGCCGCACCGGCCCCTAACGAAAGCACTAACAAGGTATTAAACGCACCAGTGGGAATGACTCGGTCATAAACCTGCATGGTATAAAAAGCCGTCGCCAAAGCCACGGTATTGATGACAAAACCTGCCAGAATGACTTCCATAAGAATTTTCTTATGGGCAAATATTTCGTTACGAATAAGGTCATAGACCGGGCTTTCACTGGCCTTAAAACCTCTTACAAACTTGATTACGGCGAAGTCGAAGCCTTCTAGCTTATCGTCTGCCAACTCTTGCCATTGCTGGGATGCGTCGTCCCAGCGCTCGCTGATCCATTGGCCCATGGCGTTTTTACCGCGCAATACGGCAAAGCCTTCTTCGGCGGAGATCATTAATACAGGCATGTTCGCAGGGTCAGGTTTAGACAACCATTTGGGTGCAGGCAGGCCTAGATGGGCGCTAAAGCCCTTCATTTGCTTACGCATTGCCTTACCCGTAATTTGCGTCGAGTCTAGGCGACTCACCGCTTCTTGCATTTCCAACTGGTCTACTTGAGACTTCTGCAGGCGAGCAATGCGCATTAAGCAGGGTAAAAAGCTCAGCGCTCTTTTGCTTTGCTGATTATCGTCTGCGATTAAGTCTGAGTCTTCGGCAAACTGCTCGGTATTTTCGTTACTGCTGGGGCCCATTGCCTCGTCCTCTAATGCTTGTTCTACTTCTACGCCATCTGTATCACTGCTCATGAGTGAATGCCTCCTGGCACACCCTGCACGCGAATACGCAAGCGCCAGGAAACCACCAAAAATCCTGCTTGTGCGTCGGCCAACTGCAACTCTGCTTGCTGTAAATCTCGTGCCGCATTCATTACGTCTAACCAACTTTTACGACCCGCCAAAAACTGCCGAGCATAAGAGTCTGAAACATCTTGAGCGGTGACTTGAGCGATCTCTAAAGCGACGATGCGCGCCGAAAAAGAATTAGCTAAAGAGTAGTCCTGTAGCACGCGCTCTTTAACATCTTGTTTATTGGCATTAATTTGCGCCTCGCTGGCTTTCAGTTCTGCCTCGGCGGAGGCAACACTGCTAAGGCTAGAAAGCCCCGCGCCCAACTGGCTGCGCACGCCTACAATTACTCGACTATCTGGACCACTGTTAGAAAATTGAAAATCGCCAAAATCTCGTTCAAAGCGAAGAAAAACATCAGGCCGCAAGGCTGACTTGCGCGAACGAATTTCAGCAGCTGTGCGGCGTTTCTCGCCCAGTGAGCGCTCTACACTTGGGTCTCTAGCAACGGCCTCGTCTAATAAAACACGAATGTTCTAAATCAACTCAGGCCGCACGCCGCGAGATTTTGACAGGGTTGCAGAATCAAGCTCTATATTGGTGATTTGCGAAAGCACAGAAATGGCGCTTTCTTGTTGCGCTTGAACTACGACCAACTGCGCTTTTGTGGACTGTAAACGTCCGCGAGCAAGTGACAGATCGCTGCCGTTAGAAACGCCAGCTTCTTGTCGGCGTGAGACTTGGTCATAAAGTTTTTGGTGGGTGGTTAAGCTGGTGACCAGCGCCTGGCTTTGCAACCAAGCAGACAACCAGTCGCCGTAGGCTTGAACCACGCGAAAAGAAATACTTTGTTCACTGTCGCCCACGCCTGCGCCAGCAATGGCCAGTTCGGCTCGAGCGCTGGCAACGCCCGCTTTGAGACGACCACCCGTCCACAACGGCTGATCTGAACTTACTGTGTAGGCGTTGTCGTCGCCCTGAAATGAGGGGTCGTTAGCGTCCGCATAAGCACGCTGCAACGTGACATTGGGTGTTGGAAAAAACTGCCATTTAGCAGACTTGATGTTCGACTCAGCAGAAACAATTCTGGCATGTTGCGCCAGCACTGAAGGGTGATTAGTAATGGCTGCTGTAACCAGGGCTTCAAGAGAAGCGTCAACAGTGCCTGAGGCACCATGCAAAATGCCATCAAATGAAATTGGCTTGACCATTGTGGCATTCGCTTCAGACGCTGAATCTGATGCAAACCCTGACGCGCCAGTACTGGCACTTTCACGTTTACTCTCACCTTCTGCGCCAGACCAAACTCTAGAGCTCGCCACACAGAACAGCAAACTGATAACCAAAAGTATACGAACGGAGGGTTGGAAACTTACAAGATCACTATTGTGTTGAAATTTTTTTACGCGCATACATTTCTCACTTTTACTGATAACTTTGCTTGTGCCTTTACCGGACTTTTCCTGCTACTTCTCACTTGGCGACCACCGACACAAACAATGTTCGGCAAAGTTTTTGGCTTTAAGGCAGGGTTTTGCTGCCCTAAAGAAATAACTGCCTCTACTAACTTCCTAAACCGCTCCGAATAGACATTCAAAAAGTAAGCAAAATCAGGGTTCGCTTCGGCTATCTCTGAGACAGGCTTTTGTCGGATAAATGAGCCTGCTCTGTGTCAGGAGCAGCGCTATTGAATGCGATTTACTGTGCACACGGGGGTTACTGTCGACCAAAGGTATATCTGACTGGACTACCGGTATTGTGCGAACCATCAACGACCAGAATTGCTAGACCAACCACTGATGAATGGATGGTTAAATTGCATTTGATGAAGCAAGGCTACTCGCCGAAAACGCATATTGGCGCGAACCGATAGCTATGAGTGTTGAAGTGGGGTGTGAGGTGTGAGGTGTGAGGTGTGAGGTGTGAGGTGTGAGGTGTGAGGTGTGAGGTGTG
>CAJXUL010000259.1 GCA_913060615.1 uncultured Gammaproteobacteria bacterium
CCTCTCTATTCGTCGGCAGCGTCAGATGTGTATAAGAGACAGCGTTTACAGAATCCTTTGCAAAACTTTTAAAAAGTGCGTCTTGAAAAAGAGCTTAGAGAACATTATGAATAAAGATGAATACAGTGCCTTAGATGGCCTGGGCTTAGCGCAACTTATTCAGCAAGGTGAGGTCACTGCAGCGGACGCGTTAGCAACCGCGCAAAGCTTGTTGGATGAAAAGAATCCAACCCTCAACGCCATGGTGTTATCAATGAAAACCCAAGCGGCAGAATCCATTGAGGCAGGCCTACCCAACGGCCCTTTCACTGGCGTGCCCTTCGCTTTGAAAGATTTAGGCATGCAATACCAAGGCGTGGTTACCAGCAATGGCTCGCGCCTGTTTAGCGACTGTGTAGCCACCCACAACTCTACACTCGTCCAACGCTACAAAGCTGCGGGCTTAGTCATTTGCGGCAAATCCAACACGCCAGAATTTGGGCTGGCCACCACAACCGAACCAGTGCTCTTTGGCGCCACTCACAATCCTTGGAAACATGGTTATTCTAGCGGTGGTTCCAGTGGTGGCGCATCTGCACTGGTCGCCGCAGGCATCATCCCCATGGCTCACGCCTCCGACGGCGGCGGCTCAATTCGCATTCCAGCCAGTTGCTGTGGTCTTGTAGGCTTAAAACCAACAAGGGGACGAATACCCTTAGGCCCAGCCCAACTAGAAGGTTGGGGAGGGCTGTCCACCACCCACGCCATCACAAAGTCTGTGCGCGACAGCGCCACCCTATTGGATATCAGTGCCGGACCAGAAGCTGGTAGCCCGTATCATGTACCCACACAAACAGGATCATTTCTTGGCTGCGTGAGCACGCCGCTAACCCAACAAAAAATCGGCCTATGTCTTACAACATTTAACGGCGCAGACCTTGACCCAGAAGTTGCAGAGGTAACCAAAACCAGCGCGCGGCAGCTTGAAAATCTAGGCCACGCCGTTGAACTCACAAAGATTGAATTGAACCCGGATAATGTTCGAGAGGCCCATGGAATAGTTGCTATCAGCCACATGGGCGCCACGCTCAACGCCAAGCAAGCGGAGATTGGCAGAGCCATCACGCAAGAAGATATTGAACTAGGCAGTTGGCAGAACTACCAATACGCAAAAGAAATCAGCGGCACAGACTATGCAGCATCCGTTGCAATGAT
Source organism: uncultured Gammaproteobacteria bacterium (assembly GCA_913060615.1). Taxonomy (GTDB): domain Bacteria; phylum Pseudomonadota; class Gammaproteobacteria; order Pseudomonadales; family Azotimanducaceae; genus UBA4421. The sequence continues at coordinate 1,195 of CAJXUL010000259.1, forward strand.
CCACCAACACGGTCGCGTTATAGATCAGCTGTTAGAAAAATTCGACTACTTGCTGACACCAACCATGGCCTGCCTGCCGCTGGCGCACGGACGAATAGACATGATGGCCGAAGATCCATCCACTTATTCCTCATTGCTCTTCCAAACACTAGGCTTCACTGCGCTATTCAACGATACCGGTCACCCGGCAATCAGCGTACCTATGGGCATGTCAAAAAATGGTTTACCAGTGGGCTGTCAATTAGTCGCAGGGACTGGAGAGGAAGGAAAGTTATTGCAGATAGCAGGACAAATAGAAGCCGCAGGTTTATTCACCGCATTAGATTTTTGAATGGCATTGCGCCTTAGCTCCAAAGTTAAGTTGCCCGAGCATTATTGCTCGGGCAAATAACTAGCCATGTCCGCCGCCTAAGCGACTTTATCTAAATCCGTAACAGTGGTTTCTTTGAGCAAAACCAGAGAGAGATAAGTTAACGCACAAGCACACGCTATATATCCTGACACCCACACCGTGCTGCCAAACGCAACCAAAGAAGTTGCAATAATCGGCGCGAACCCCCCACCCACAATTGCACCCAACTGATAACCCAGTGAAGCACCTGAATATCTTACTTCGGTGCTGAACAACTCGGTGAGCAGCGCTGCCTGCGGTCCATACATCATGGCGATTGCAACCTGACCACCCGCTAAGGCGAGGATAATCAAGGGCAACGAGCCGGTATTAATTAGCGGAAACATTACAAATGCCCACAGTCCGGTGACAATTGCCCCCCACTTATAGATCCCCCGTCGTCCGTGACGATCGGACCAAGAGGCGAAGAAAAACAGCGCTGGAATTTGGAACATGGTGCTGATTAATACCGCAAACAGCATGTCGGACTTGCCTAAAGCCAAACCTGCCGGATCAGTGCCATAAGAAATAACAAAGACTATAAGAATATAAAAGGTCACTTGCACCCCTAAGAATGCACCTGCAGCCAAGGTGATTTCCTTCGGATAACTTTTTAGCGCTTGGATAACCGGAGAGCGTGGTTTGGCCTCTTTCGTTGCAGAAGTTGCAGTAGTTTCAATCAACTCTTTAAAGGCAGGGGTATCTTCTAGGGTCAACTGCACATACAAACTCAGGCCAATCAAAATAATGCTGGCCAAAAAGGGAATTCTCCAACCCCAATCTAGAAGTGCCTCGGTAGAAACCGATGCAGTAACAATTAGAAACGCTACGTTCGCCAAGATCACGCCTACCGGGGCTCCTGCTTGAGCGAAGGCGCCATAGAAACCACGTTTCTCAGCCGGAGCACTCTCGGTTACTAAAAGCATAGCGCCACCCCACTGCCCACCGACGGCAAGGCCTTGAACAAAGCGCAGCAAAATAAGCAAAACTGGCGCGAACGGTCCAATTGTTTCGTACCCCGGCAAGAGGCCAATGAGAGTGGTGGCAACACCCATCATCACCATGGCCGTGACCAAAGCGGCTTTACGCCCGAGTCGATCACCAAAGTGACCAAACAACATGCCACCCACTGGTCGAGCGATAAAGCCAACAGCAAAAGTACCAAAAGAGGCTATAAGCCCAATATACGCTGGTATATCAGGTGGAAAGAATAGCGTAGGGAAGATCAGGGCAGCAGCTGTGCCGTAAATAAAGAAGTCGTACCACTCAATACTGGTGCCACCCAGTGAAGTTAACGCGACTCGGCGCATAGATTTTTCAGAAGCTGCCATGAGTACCCCTCGTACTTTCCGTGATTTGGTTTTTTTGATAATTTACGCAAGCTGGCTTTTACGCCCCGCGGTCAGCCCTGTGCTCAACCCTGTGCTCAGCCAGCTGCGCTAAAGTGGAGTTCAGTGACCCCATTTGCTTATTCTGTTCTTAACCCGAAACTGGGTTATACCCTGTTTGTGCTTTGTTTGTACTTTGTTTGTATTTTGTTTATGCCTTGTTTCTACAACAGAAACTTAACATGATGGTCTCTTCTTATAACCGTCTGAGTAGCCATCTGAGCTTCAATGCCCAATGCATCTAAGTTGACCATCATAGCCTATAAAACTCGCCAAGCTAATAGCATTAAGGCGCGCGCAATATGAGCGCGAGTAAAATAACTGCGCGCCTAAGGGTTGCGTATCTGGTTGCGTATCTGGTTGCTACTCTGAATGTGCTCGCCGTGCCTAAAATAGCCCAAGCGGAGGCAGCAAAAAGCAGTGTACGCGTGGCAGTGGCGACAAATTTTGTCACTACGTTAAAAACCCTAAGCGAAGATTTTGAATCTCTTGATAACGCCAAAATACTTATCAGCGCGGGATCTACCGGCAAGCTCTACGCACAAATTCGTCAAGGCGCCCCTTACGATATTTTTCTAGCTGTCTCTTATACACATCTCCGAGC
>CAJXUL010000260.1 GCA_913060615.1 uncultured Gammaproteobacteria bacterium
GGCAGCGGGACCGCTGCCTGTTTCCTCTCGCGCTTTGTCGACGACACACCTTGGGCGCACTTAGACATTGCCGGCAGCGCTTTCAACGGCGGTGCCAATAAAGGTTCTACTGGTCGTCCAGTACCCATGTTGTTCAAATATTTGGTTAACCAAAGCTAGAGCGGCCTGACTAAGTGACTCGGGTAGATTTTTACGTCTTAGAAGACCTCAGCGAAGATGCTGCAATGCGCTTCGCCTGCAGGCTCTGCCTCAAGGCGATACAAGGGGGCATGCCAGTGCACGTGCAACTTGAGGACAAAGCCCAAGTTGCAGCAATGGATACGTTACTTTGGGACTACCCGAAACATCGCTTTTTGCCGCACCAGGTAGTGGCAGGAACCACTGAAGCAGCTGCCGAGCAAACAGAAAGCGCTAATGCAACTGATTCAGCGGAAAAAGAAGCAGAAAGCAAAGATCAAACCAATATCCAAACCAGCGAGCAAGCCCGAGACCGAGCAAAAAACGGTGCCGGTGTTAAAAGCCCAATCCATTTAGGCTGTGATGGCCCTCTCCACGACGGCGGATTATTAATTAATCTAGCTTTCCAAGTACCCAGTTTTTTTGGGCGCTTCGACCGCGTAGCTGAAATTATCGTCGGCGAGACCAAAGATCGGGGGCGAGAGCACTACAAATTTTATCGTGATCGCGGTTACCCTTTGCATCATCACGACCTGAAAGATTGGGAGAATTAGGCGAATGAACCCAAGCTCATTTTATATAAGCCCGCCGAAGGCAAACCTAAGTATGCCAAAATCCGATATAACAAACGTAGATATAGAGAACCATGGACACTAGTTTTAATCCGGAAAAAATAGAACAAGACCTTTACCAAGGCTGGGAAAAGGCAGGTCATTTTGCACCCAAGGGAGAAGGCGACGGCTATTGCATCCTTATTCCTCCCCCGAATGTCACCGGCACCCTGCACATGGGCCATGCTTTTAATCAAACACTAATGGATTCATTGATCCGCTATCAACGTATGTTAGGTAATCGCACCTTGTGGCAAATGGGTACAGACCACGCTGGCATAGCAACGCAAATGTTAGTAGAACGACAGCTTGCAAGCGAGGGCACCAACCGTCACGAGCTTGGCAGAGAAGCCTTTATTGAGCGCGTTTGGGACTGGAAAAAGCAATCTGGCGGCACAATTTCGCAACAAATCAGGCGCATGGGCTCAAGTATTGATTGGACACGCGAACGCTTCACTATGGATGACGGCTACGCCGAAGCGGTGCAAACAGCCTTCATTCAACTGTTCGACCAAGGCCTAATTTACCGCGGCACTCGGTTAGTCAATTGGGACCCTGAACTGGGTACCGCTATATCTGACTTAGAAGTTGAGAACAAAGAAGAGCAAGGCTTTCTGTGGCACTTTCGTTACCCCTTGGCTAATGGCGCGACAACCAAAGAAGGCGATGGTTTTTTGGTTGTGGCTACCACAAGACCAGAGACCATGCTGGGAGACACAGCCGTTGCTGTGCATCCGGATGATGAGCGTTACGCACACCTTATTGGCGCAACAATTACACTGCCCTTGGTTGGACGCGAAATTCCAGTTATTGCAGACGACTATGTAGATATGGAATTCGGCACGGGTTGCGTAAAGATTACCCCCGCGCACGATTTTAACGACAACGAAATGGGCGCTCGGCATAACCTTGAGTCCATTAACATCTTAACACCTGAAGCGAAGATCAACGACGATGCGCCAGAAGCCTATCGCGGCTTAGACCGCGTGGTTGCGCGGAAGCAAATTATTGCCGATCTAGATGCTCTACAACTACTAGCTGCTATTGAAGACCATAAACTTATGGTCCCCAGAGGCGACAGATCTAACGCAATCATTGAGCCGTACCTTACAGACCAATGGTTTGTAAAAATTGCGCCGCTTGCGGAACCCGCAATCAAGGCAGTTGAAGACGGCAGCATTAAATTTGTGCCAAAGCAGTATGAGAATACCTATTTCTCGTGGATGCGCGACATCCAAGACTGGTGTATCAGTCGCCAGCAATGGTGGGGCCACAGAATTCCTGCTTTTTACGATGATGCAGGCAACATCTATGCTGCGGAAGACGAAGCCAGCGCACGCAAAAAATATGACTTGACCGACGACGTTAGACTCAACCAAGACAACGATGTTCTAGAAACTTGGTTTTCATCAGCGCTATGGCCAATGGCTACCTTGGGGTGGCCTGAAAAGCATGCGGATTTAGAAGATTACTTACCTTCCAGCACGCTAGTAACCGGTCACGACATTATATTCTTTTGGGTAGCCAGAATGATCATGATGACACTGCACTTCGAGAAAAAAGTGCCCTTCGATACCGTTTACATTCACGGCTTAGTCCGTGATTTTGAAGGCCAGAAAATGTCCAAGTCTAAGGGCAATGGTTTGGATCCTTTGGACTTTATCGACGGCATCGGCTTAGAAGAATTAGTCACTAAGCGCACCAGTAACCTTACCCAGCCTAAGATGGCCAAGCGCATAGAAAAGCAGACTCGTAAAGACTTCCCGGAGGGCGTAGCTGCCTACGGAACCGATGCACTTAGATTCACATTCTGCGCGTTAGCAACTACCGGCAGAGATGTTCGCTTTGATACCAATCGCATTGAGGGTTATAGAAACTTTTGCAACAAACTGTGGAACGCCAGCAAGTTTGTATTAATGAATACCGAAGACGTTGATCTAACTGAAGCGGTTGACGAAGCCACACTAAGTTCGACCGACCGTTGGATTCTGAGCAAAACCAGACGCATGGTCGAAGACGCAAAATTTGCCTTGGAAACTTATCGCTTTGACATTTTTGCCAGCAGCATTTATGAATTTGCTTGGCATGAATACTGTGACTGGTATTTGGAACTGACAAAGTCGTTACTGTGGAACGAAGAAATAGACCCCTCGCTGAAAAAAGCAACCCAACGTACGTTGCTCGAAGTGTTAGAGATTTTGCTACGCACCGCGCACCCTGTAATGCCATTTATTACCGAAACGCTGTGGCAACAAATTGCTCCTCGCCTTGGTCTTATTGATGCTTCTGCAAATGCCTTAGAAACCAGCATCATGCTGCAAAGCTACCCTGACCCAGAAAAAATCATTAACGACCCGGCTGCAGAGGCACAGATCGAATGGTTGAAAGCCGTAATCACTGGCATTCGCAATATTCGCGGTGAAGCGAACATTAAGCCAAGTAAAGAAATCACCTTGCTCCTGCAAGGCGGCAGCACAGCGGATCGTATTGGCGCAACGGAAGGAAGTGAAATGCTTATGCGTTTGGCCAATGTAGCCGAAATCACTTGGTTAAAAGACGGCGATACCCCCCCAGCAAATGCTCTGAGCCTAGTGGGTGAGCTTAAAGTAATGGTGCCTTTAGCAGGACTGATTGATATAGCCGCAGAGCAGGCACGGATAAACAAAGAAGTTGAACGCATCCGTGGTGAGATAGAACGCATAGACAAAAAACTCAGCAATGAGTCATTCGTGGCACTGTCTCTTATACACATCTGACGCTGCCGACGAATAGAGAGGTGTAGATC
>CAJXUL010000261.1 GCA_913060615.1 uncultured Gammaproteobacteria bacterium
GTGGTGGGGTATAAGCTGCGTCAGACCGACCCAAAGCGGCACTCGGTAAAAGCCTTCAAATCTCTAGATTTGAAGGTCATTGCGGCAGGGGACTCGTTCAATGATGTGTCTATGCTTGAGGAAGCTGATCATGGCATCTTCTTTCAGGCGCCAGAAAATGTGCGAGCGCAATTTCCGCAATATCCGTTGGCAGCCGACTATGCGGAGCTACAGGCTCTCATTGAAGAGGCTGTAGGCTAGCGGTTGTGTAGTAATGTAGACTAGTTCTCGGATTTGAAGCGATCGATATCCTATTAGTTGAGTATTAACTTAGTATTGATCCAGAAATGATTATTCTTCGCGCACGCTAAAACTGCGCGATTGTGCAACGCCCAATGTTGATGGGTAGGAAACTTGGAGAAAGAATAGAATGAGTCAAGGTAAGAAATTTCGCGCCGCCATGGCCAGTGAAAAGCCGTTACAAATCCCTGGTACTATTAATGCGTATACCGCGTTGATGGCTGAGAGCGTTGGATATAAAGCCATCTATTTGTCAGGCGGCGGCGTAGCTAATGCTTCTTATGGTCTGCCAGACCTTGGTATGACCTCCCTAAATGATGTACTTGAAGACGTGCGTCGTATCACTGCTGCGACCAGTGTGCCGTTGCTAGTGGATATTGATACCGGCTGGGGTGGCGCGTTTAACATTGCACGCAGCGTTAAGGATATGATCGCCGCCGGCGCTGCCGCAGTGCATATTGAAGACCAGGTGGCGCAAAAGCGTTGCGGTCATCGACCAAACAAGTCTATCGTTTCCGTAGCTGAAATGGTCGATCGCATTAAAGCCGCAGTAGATGCCAAAACGGATCCAGATTTTGTTGTTATGGCCAGAACCGATGCTTTGGCAGTGGACGGTATGAACGCGGTTGTGGATCGTGCTGGCGCCTTTGCTGAAGCCGGTGCAGACGCCATTTTTGCAGAAGCGATGACAGAAATTGACATGTACGCGCCGATTGTTGAGGCCGCAGGTATTCCCGTGTTGGCAAACTTGACTGAATTTGGTGAAACGCCTTTGTATACAGCTGATGAACTTGCAGCAGTAGACATTGCCATGGCCCTTTACCCGCTGTCGGCTTTTAGAGCGATGAATAAGGCGGCTCTAAACGTATACCAAGCTATTCGATCTGAAGGTACGCAAACCTCAGTAGTGGATACCATGCAAACGCGTATGGAACTTTATGACTTCTTGGGGTATCACGAGTATGAGCAAAAGTTAGACCGTTTGTTTGCTGAGCAAGCCCAGATCTAAAAAAGATCTAAAGATAGGCTTAAAGATAGGCCTAAATATATGTACAAATTGTATTAGGGGTTGCGGCGTAGTTCGGGCCCGCATAAATTGATTGTTGAGGAGAGTTAAAATGGTAGAAAAAGTACTAGGTGGCGCGGGACTGCGCGGTCAGAGCGCTGGAACGACAGAGTTATGCACCGTAGGGCTAAGTGGCACTGGGCTGACTTATCGTGGTTATGATATTTCTGACCTTGCTGATAATGCGACTTTTGAAGAAGTAGCCTACCTCATGTTTCATGGCGAATTGCCCAATCAAGCGCAGTTAGATGGCTATCGCAAGGTGCTAAAGGGCAATAGGGTATTGCCACAGGCATTACTAGAGGTGTTGGAACGTATTCCTGCCTCCGCACACCCAATGGACGTACTGCGCACCGGTTGTTCAATGCTGGGTAATTTAGAGCCAGAAGACGGCTTTGAAAACCAACAGAGGGCTGCGGACCGTTTGTTAGGCGCTTTGCCGGGCATCATTAACTATTGGTATCGTTTTAGCCATGAAGGCGTGCGTATCGAGACCGATACTGATGCAGAATCGTTAGCCGGGCATTTCTTGCAGACCCTCACAGGTGAAAAGCCTAGTGAACTGCACGAGCGAATAATGGACATATCCTTAATCCTTTATGCAGAGCATGAATTTAATGCGTCCACGTTTACCGCTCGAGTTTGTGCCTCTACATTGTCTGATATGCATTCTTGTGTCACAGGTGCCATAGGCTCCTTGCGCGGACCATTACATGGCGGTGCCAATGAAGCGGCTATGGAGTTGATCGAGAAGTTCTCGTCTGCTGAAGAAGCTACCGCCGGCATTTTGGGTATGTTGGAACGCAAAGATAAAATCATGGGCTTTGGTCACGCGATTTATCGCACCTCAGATCCGCGTAATGTCATTATTAAGAAGTGGGCAGAAAAACTCGCTGCCGAAGTAGGGGACACGGTCTTATACCCAGTTTCCTGTGCAGTAGAAAAGGCTATGTGGGACGAGAAAGAATTGTTTGCTAACGCAGATTTCTTTCACGCTTCCACCTATAACTTTATGGGTATTCCCACAAAGCTGTTCACGCCAATCTTTGTTTGTTCAAGAGTATCTGGCTGGACAGCGCACGTTATGGAGCAACGCGAAAATAATCGTATTATTCGCCCTAGCGCTGACTACATCGGACCAGAACCACGAGTTTTGACACCAATCTCTCAGCGATAAGCTCGTTGGGGTCTGCGCTGGGCACACTTCAGTGGGTCTGGTGTAGAGGAGAAATTGGGATTAGAAAAAGTTGCAAAGAGGAGGCTATAGAGTGATCTTTAGCCTCTTTTTTTGATTTTGGTATGTGTTTTTGCTCAGTTTTGCAGAAGAGGCGGCTCGGCAGCTAAAAGGCATCTCCGGGAACCCTTACCCATCCTTCCATAAGCACACGAGCACTTCTGCTCATGCTGGCTTTGCTCACCGTCCATTCTTGACCAACTAACTTGGCGGCAGCACCTACTTTTAGGGTGCCTGATGGATGGCCAAATTTAACCACATCTAGCTCGCCGCCACCTGCGGCAATGTTAACTAATGTACCGGGTATTGCCGCGGCAGTACCAATGGCCACAGCCGCTGTACCCATCATGGCGTGGTGTAGTTTGCCCATAGACAAAGCGCGAACCTGTAAGTCGATATCTGCTGCTGTAATGTCTTTGCCGCTGGACGATGTATAAGCCTTAGGCCTGGCAACAAAGGCCACTTTGGGCGTATGTTGACGTCCTTGGGCTTCAGCTAAATCGCTGATCAACCCCATACGCAAAGCGCCATGTGCGCGGATGGTTTCAAATATAGCTAATGCGTTGTCATCGTTATTGATGTCGTCTTGTAGCTCGCAGCCGGTATAACCAATCTCTTCGGCATTCAAAAAGATGGTGGGTATGCCAGCATTAATCATGGTGGCTTTAAGTGTGCCAACGCCTGGCACCTCAAGGTCGTCTACCAAGTTGCCAGTAGGGAACATGGAGCCACCGTCGTCATCTGCGGGCTCGAGAAAATCCAGTTGTACTTCTGCGGCAGGGAAGGTTACGCCGTCGAGTTCAAAATCTCCGGTCTCACATACTTCACCATCTACCATAGGTACGTGAGCAATAATGGTTTTGCTAATATTAGTTTGCCAAATGCGTACCACAGCGATGCCATTATTCGGCACCTGTCTCTTATACACATCTCCGAGCCCACGAGACGGACTCCTATCTCGT
>CAJXUL010000262.1 GCA_913060615.1 uncultured Gammaproteobacteria bacterium
TCGTCGGCAGCGTCAGATGTGTATAAGAGACAGGTCTACAAGAGGGCCAACTGCTCAAGGAGCAACTGCTTAGCGAAGCAGAAAAAGCTTTGGCTGCAGCTCAGGCGAGGCTTGAGGTGCAAACAGAGCAACTAGACCAACAACAACAATTTCTCAATTCAGCTAGGTCAGATTTAAACCAAAGCCAAAGCGCCTTAGCCGCTCTAAGCGCCCGCATGGAAGAAATCAAAATCGGTTTTCAGGAAAAAGAAAAACTCTTTAACGAGACCAGCACTAAGCTCAAGCAAGAGTTCGAATTATTGGCGAACAAAGTTTTTGATGCCCAGGGTACTCGGCAACAACAATCACTTCAGCTCATGCTGAATCCGTTTCGTGAGCAAATTGGCGACTTCAAGAAAAAGGTAGAAGAGGTTTACCAAAGCGATACCAAAGAGCGTGCGTCGCTACTTAACGAAGTACAAAACTTACAGAAGGCCAGCGAACGCATCAACGCAGAAGCCGAGAATTTGACCAAGGCGCTGAAGGGTGACAACAAGCTACAAGGTAACTGGGGCGAATTAGTCCTCGAGCGAGTACTCGAAGAATCTGGGCTGCGCAAAGACTACGAGTATTTTCTCCAGACCAGCAGTCGTAATGCGCAAGGGCAGTTAAAGCGCCCTGACGTAGTGATTAGACTGCCGGACGGCAAAGATGTCGTCATAGATTCAAAGGTTAACTTGGTGGCGTATGAACAAGCTGTCGCCAGCGAGGACGATGACGAACGAGAGCAGTACTTGCGTCAACATTTGGTCGCATTACGCAGTCAGATCAAAGGTCTATCCGAGCAGGACTATGACCAATTACCTGATATCCGTTCACTTGATTTTGTACTGCTATTTATCCCAATCGAATCGGCTTTCACATTAGCTATGGAGTCTGATAGGCGGCTGTTTACCGAGGCGTTTAACAAAAGAATTATGCTTGTTAGCCCAACAACTTTGATGATGGCTTTAAGGATAATTAATAATCTTTGGCGAGTAGAAAAGCAAAACAAAAATGCCCAAGAAATTGCCAATAAAGCCGGAGCACTTTATGACAAGCTGAACGGAGTAGTGGAGGAAGTGGATAAGCTCGGTAAGCAGTTGAGCACACTGCAAGGCACTTATGACAATGTCTATTCGCGGCTGGCTTCAGGTAAAGGCAACCTGGTGAGCCAAGCGGAGAAGTTTCGTGAGTTAGGTGCTCGAGTGAAAAAAACTATATCTCCCGAGCTGATGCAGGATTTAGACGCAAATGACGCAAATGGCACAAATGACAAAGAAGATCCTCAAGAGCCAAATACTACCTAAGTCGGGCCAAGTGAGCAGGTCGCTTGCTGCGGCATATTACGACCGCATAAGTTATAGCCTCGCTAAGTAAGTGATTGCAACTCAGCAAAAATAAACGCCGGCGTTTCGCAGATAGCATAGGGGTGAATTTGATGTTCTTGTAACGGCATGCGCAGTGTCCTGATGCCCTCAACCTGCTCGCGCAGAATTTGCTCTTCACTGGTTTTGTGCATCACGCTGTCAATATCTTGCCAAATAGGGTTAACCACTCGAAGCTCAGCAAATTCGCAGCGACTCTCCCAGCGGTTACTGGTCAAACTGAGTAAATCAATTTTCTCAATAGTGCTCCAATGGGAATATGCCGCTACCTGCCCATCACTGACGCTGGCAAAAATAATCGGCATAGGTGTCTGCGTCAATTGCGCTTGTGCAAGTAATTGCTCGGCAACCACCCAAGGGTGAGTATCACGATAAAACCCCTGACCTGAAGTCTCCAACATTGACTCGATAGCCCGTTGGGTGACCAAAACAACAACACAGTGTGGGGTAGTGGGTAAGGGCTTATGTTCCATCTAGGTTTCCTACAATTTTTTGGTGATCAATTTGGCTCAATTGATGTGCCATTAGGCCACGGCCTAATTTTCAGCTCGGTTGGTCTGCTTGGCTTCCGGCTGTGTGACACTCTACTTCAGAACCTCGGGTTGTAAACAAGCGCGCAAACCTCTCCATTATGGGTATACAGTCAATAACAATCTTCACTAACGCCATAATCTAATGGACGGGTTATTGATCTTTTAAGCCGTTACGTGCGCTAATTCGCTCCGTGACTGACTCAATCTTATCGCCTCAAATCCCTGCACCCGCAGACTACTACCAAAATAATTTTTGTAGCGTCTTTGAGTTCGTATTAACCCGTTTTCACAACATTGCCGAAGCTGCGATTATCGCTGATTTGCAATCCTACCTTGGGGCTTCAAGTGATGCGCAACGATTGTTTGCTCGCCTATTAACGCGCAAGGGGCCAACTTTTTTAACACCCTCTCTTAACTATGCTGAGGTTGCGCAGTTAGACCTGGCCATAGTCGAATTGAATAATCTGAATTTGCTTCAGGTATCTGGCCCTGTGGCGGGCGATCAAATACTGGCGCTGTTAACCAAAGCGCAAATTGTTGAAATATTTGCCGTGCCCAAAGCGCAGGCAAAAACCAGTAAGGGTGAAATTGTCGAACATTTGCTGAGTGGTCGGAGCGACTTGCAAATTGGTTACAAATGTCGGCAACACACTCAGTGGATAAACATCACAGCACCCCGGCATTGGCGGCTTATCAATGCGTTATATTTTGGTAATTCTGGCCAAGATTGGTCAACATTTGTACGGCGCGATTTGGGGTTATTAGCATATGAAAATGTGACATTACAATCGCAACAATTTGAGACTAAGGCAGCGCTACAAGAACACCTAGAAGAAAGATCTTATGCGGGGTTGATCTACCGTCTAGAAGAATTCCCATTTCTTGCCGACACTCTACTGAAAAAGTTAATCCGCACCCAAGCAGCGCTTCAGAGCTCACGCTCGTGTGTGCGCTTAAGACAACGCAGTTTGCTGCGCCTGGGCAAATGGGCGGAGAAAGAAAAGTTGTTAGACTTAGCACTTACAGCCTACGCTCATACAGATATGCCGCCGGCTAGAGAGCGGCGGGCGGGCATTCTTACCAAGCAAAAGAAAGTTCAAGAAGCCGCCAGTTTACTTGCAGAAATAGAAAAAACTCCGGTTTCGGCAACCGAAAGATTATTCGTTGAGCGCTTTGGCAAACGCGGCGGCGGTTATCAGCCACCCACAACAGTTATAGAGATACAGGACACGCCAGAGTCAGTGGAAGATTTTGTGTTACTCGAACTGCTTGAGGAGGGCAGTTGGGGCGTACACAGTGAAAACCTTATGCTCAAAACACTAACTGGTTTGATTTATTGGCCGATCTGTTTTGCGCCAATGCCCGGAGCATTTACCAATCCGTTCCAATCAGGCCCTCACGACCTTTATGCAACAGATTTCTTTCTTCAGCGAATAGAGGCCGTAGAGGCGCTTGAGGCATCCCTAACTTTAGAGGCAGACTTTATTGCGCACGTCACAGAAATTGCTGCTACCAAACAAGGTATTGCTAACAGGCTGTCTCTTATACACATCTCCGAGCCCACGAGACGGACTCCTATCTCG
>CAJXUL010000263.1 GCA_913060615.1 uncultured Gammaproteobacteria bacterium
TCTACACCTCTCTATTCGTCGGCAGCGTCAGATGTGTATAAGAGACAGGACATACCGCCATTGTATTCGTCACTTTGAATCTCGCCTTCAATCACCAACAGTTCGTCTTTGGCGACCTTGTGTCCATAATTTTGGAAGGCATCAGAAAACAATGATACTTCAAGTCTTGCACTGCGATCATCTAACACCAAAAAGCCCATTGATGAACCGCGCTTATTCTTCATTACGCGATTACTGATGACCATACCTGCCACCCATTGAGTATTTTTGCTGACCCTAAGCTCTTTGATCTTGCTGCGACAAAAATGCCCCAACTCTTTTTCGTAGCTCTCAATGGGGTGTCCGGTCAGAAACAGACCTAATGTATCTTTCTCACCCTTTAAGCGCTCCAATGTCGTGAGCGGTTTGACCTTACTTTCCACCTCACAGTCTTCCACTGGCGCAGGACTTTCTATACCGCCAAAAAGATCTGTAATACCCAAGGCCTGATCTCGCGCTACCTGCTCAGCACCTTGAACGGCCTGAGGCAGTGTTGCTAGTAGCCTTGCTCGGGTTTGGTTTAAGGTTTCTTCAGTAAGAGCAAATTCATCCATTGCCCCTGAATTAATCAGCGCCAAAAGCACGCGCTTGTTAGCTTTCTTGCTGTCTACCCGACGACAAAAGTCTGCTAAATTTAAAAAGGCGCCATTAGCGCGAGCCTCAACAATGGCAGATACCGGCCCCGCACCAACACCGCGAACCGCGCCCAAGCCATAAATAACCGCATCGCCGTTTACAGAAAAACGAAATTCGCTGATGTTTACACCGGGCGGCAGCAAAGACATTTTCATGCGCCTGACTTCGTCAACTAAAATCACAACGCGGTCAATACTTTGCATATCCGCAGATAAGTTGGCCGCCATAAAGTGAGCCGGATAGCGTGATTTGAGCCACGCAGTTTGGAAACTGACTATGGCATAAGTAGCAGAGTGCGACTTGTTAAATGCGTACCCAGCAAACTTTTCCATTAAGTCGAAAATTTCATTTGCCAGATCAGCGGAAACATCGTTTTCGGCGGTACCAACAAGAAACTGCTCGCGCACCTTAGCCATTTCTGAAGCTTTCTTTTTACCCATTGCACGCCGCAAAAGGTCAGCTTGGCCAAGGGAGAAGCCCGCAAGTACCTGAGCTATTTGCATCACTTGTTCTTGGTAAAGGACTACTCCGTATGTAGATTCAAGCACAGGTTCCAAGCTGGGGTGCGGAAAGGTCACTGGCTCTTTGCCGTGCTTACGATTGATATAATCGTCTACCGCACCAGACTCCAATGGCCCAGGGCGAAACAGCGCGACTAAAGCAATAATGTCGTCGATGTTCTCTGGCAGCAGACGGCGAATCAAATCTTTCATACCCCGAGATTCCAACTGGAATATACCGGTGGTGTCGCCCCTTCGGAGCTGCTCAAAGGTGCCTCGATCATTCAGCGGAATGCTGTCAATTTCAACCGGCTCTTCACCCAGCGTTTGACGATACTGATTAACGGATTTAACCGCCCAATCAATAATCGTTAGAGTCTTCAAACCCAGGAAATCGAATTTAACTAGCCCCGCCCGCTCGACATCATCTTTGTCGAACTGAGAAACCAGACCAGTGCCTGATTCTTCAGTGTATAGGGGTACAAAATCTGTCAGCGCTGAGGGTGCAATAACTACCCCCCCGGCATGGCGTCCAACGTTTCTAACAATGCCTTCAAGCTTGAACGCCATGTCCATAATTTCACTGGCTTCTTCAGTGCTTTCTACAAACTCCTTCATTTCGGCACTTTCTGCCATGGCCTTGGTCAAGGTCATGCCAACCTCAAATGGAATGAGTTTGGATAACTTATCCGCCAGTCCATAGGGCTTACCCTGTACCCTTGCTACGTCTCGTACCACAGCTTTTGCAGCCATGGTGCCGAAGGTAATAATTTGACTGACCGACTCAACACCGTACATTTCACTGACGTGTTGAATGACCTTGTCACGGCCTTCCATGCAGAAATCTACATCGAAATCCGGCATGGACACACGCTCTGGGTTGAGGAATCGCTCAAACAGCAGGTCGTATTCAAGAGGGTCTAGATCAGTAATATCGAGCACGTAGGCGACTAATGAACCTGCACCTGAACCACGACCCGGGCCTACTGGAATGCCATTAGACTTAGCCCAAGCGATAAATTCCATCACGATCAAAAAATAGCCTGCAAAACCCATTTGGTTAATAACGTCAAGTTCAAAGGCTAACCGGTCGCTATAATCTTGCACTGTAAAACCGTTCAGCGGCCCAGTCTTGGCCAACCGACGATCTAACCCCTCTTGGGACACTTGTTGAATATAATCTTCAGGACTGAGTCCATTGGGGATGGGATAATCGGGCAAATAGTAGGTACCTAAAGGCACTTCTACATTACAGCGTTTAGCAATCTCTAAGGTATTTTGTAGCGCCGAAGGAATATCGGCAAACAACGCTGCCATTTCAGTATCGGTACGCAAATATTGCTGCTGGCTATGTTGGCGTTTTCTACGCGGGTCATCTAACGCGCGGCCCTGGTGAATACAAACTCTGGTTTCATGGGCTTCAAAATCTTCAGCGGCGGTAAAGCAAACATCATTGGAGGCAACAACGCCTATTTCCAACTGGGATGCTATGGCCAACGTACGCCTTAACATTTCTTCCTCGTTCTCTCGCCCGGTGCGGGTGATTTCAAGAAAGTAATCTGCAGCAAACTCGTTCTGCCAAACACGCGCTCTACTCAAAGCGGGGCCTTGATCGTCATTAGCTAACTCGCCCCAGAGGTGTCCGCCTACGCCTCCGGCAAGGACAATGAGCCCTTCCTTGCGGGCAAAAACATCCGCTTCCGAGATAACCCCACGCTGTTCTGCTGAGGTATAACTGGCTGAAATAAGCGCGATTAGGTTGGAATAACCGGCCAGGTTTCGAGCTAGCACGACAATGCGCCCGCTCAGACCAGTTTCAGCACAACTGACCACTATCTCAGCGCCCAGGATTGGTTTAACCCCTTGGCTCAAACAGGTCTCATAAAATTTAACCAGCGCGAATAAGTTATTGCAGTCGGTCAGCGCTAACGCGGGCATGCCTCGCGCCGCAGTAGTTGCGACCACATCTTTGACTTTCAGCAGCCCCTCAGCCAATGAAAATTCGCTGTGTACGTGCAGGTGAACGAAGTTAGCTGCTTGGGTCATGAATAGGCTGCCTGCTCTAAGGCCCTGCGCACCGGCGCAAAGCTTCGTCTATGTTCTGGGCACGGCCCTAGTTCACTCAATGCGCTCATATGTTTCTTCGTTGGATAACCTTTATGTTGTTCGAACCCATAACCTGGATACGTGAGTGCAAGCTGTACTAGCTCCTCGTCCCGCTCAACTTTGGCCAAAATAGACGCTGCGCTGATTTGTCCAACAATGCGGTCCCCCTTAACTATAGCTTCCTGTCTCTTATACACATCTGACGCTGCCGACGAATAGAG
>CAJXUL010000264.1 GCA_913060615.1 uncultured Gammaproteobacteria bacterium
GTGATTGGCTTTTCATCCGAAAGCTGCCGACCACTGGCTTGAACACCAGCGGCATGCAATGCCAACACAAATTCTTCGGCGTACACAGACCAGTTGGTGCGCACCGTCAACAACCCACCCAGATTGATCAACGCAGGAAAAGCCGGCGAGCCATACCATCGCTTACGAACCTGCGACGCCTTAGGATAGGGGTTGGGATAAAGTAAGAAGTGCCGGGTTGGCTGCCAACCCGCCTCTGCCGCCAAACGCCAGAAGTCATTCACGTCAGCGCGCACTATTAGATAGTTTGCATCGTCGTCACTACGGTGGCGGGCTAGCCTATGTTCGGACTTATCGATACCCAACACCAGAGCATCTGGGAACGCTGATGCCAGGTTACGCGTGCTGTCACCCGTACCGCAGCAAGAGTCTATGATCAAAGGCGCAGTGGAAGCGTCCACACGGCGATGAACAGCTTCAAAAGCGGCGCGGGAATGCTCCGCAACAGGACGCAGCCACGCAGAACTCAGGTGAGTGGCAATGATCTCAGTGAGATCCTGACGCGGCTGTTGTTGAGGTGGCTTGGGGTGGTTCACATTAAGCGGCTATGACGGAAAACCTAATCATACTGGGATTCACGAGCACTGACATCAGCGCGCAGCAATATGGCCATACTTTGGTGCCTACTATCGATTGGTTGAAACCTGTGCTGGGCAGATAGTCTGAGCAGAAGCTATGGTTTGACGATCTTTTTAGTACCTTGTACGGTGCTTGATGATTGCCAGCAGAACATTAAAAGACAGCCTTAAGCCGTTGACGCTTTAAACAGAAGCGTTCAAAACCAAAATCCGAAAATAAGCATGCGATGGACTAAATGTCCTTTGGAGTAACAAAATGCAAATGATCCCACTGTGCCGAATGGTTGAACACTGGTCCGCTATTCAAAAGGACAGAGTCGCTATTTACCATGACGGCGAAACCATCACGTGGGGCGAATTAGACCGTCAGACCAATAGACTGGCTAGGGCCTATGAAGCAATAGGCGTTGGCCAAGACGATTTTGTCACCATTGCATTGCCCAATGGTATTGAGTTTTTTAAATCCACTATTGCGACTTGGAAAGTAGGCGCAACCCCGCAACCAGTGTCTGCCAAGCTGCCCAAGTTTGAACGCGATCAGATTGTAGATGTTGGCAGTCCTAAGCTGATTACCGGCGTTCCCGATGGCTCCCACCAAGGTTATCAAACACTGCCTACCGGATACGAACCTGATCCCGCTCTTTCCGACGCCCAGCTACCGGAAAAAATTGCCAGCTCGTTTAAAGCAATGACATCTGGCGGCAGCACCGGCAGGCCCAAACTTATTGTTACCACTGCGCCTGCCGTTTGGGACATAGATGCAGATCGGCTACACACGCAAATACAAGGTTCTATGCTGATACCGGGACCGCTTTATCATAACGGCCCCTTTGTATGGGCAATGAGCGCGTTCTTCCGAGGCTGCCAAATCACCATAACCACAAGGTTTGATGCCGAAGAAACCTTAGCCTTAATAGAGCAGCAGCAGATAGATATTGTCTACATGGTACCCACCATGATGCAGCGTATTTGGAATTTACCTGAGGAAGTTAGAACCGGTTATGACCTGTCTAGCTTAAAAGTGCTTTGGCACTTAGCAGCACCCTGCCCCGCTTGGCTCAAAGAAGCATTTATTGGTTGGTTGGGTGCGGATGTGATTTGGGAACTTTATGGCGGCACCGAAGCCCAAGGCGGCACTGTGATCAGCGGCCCAGAGTGGGTAACACATCGGGGATCCGTTGGTAGACCCAATGCAACCTGCGAAATAATTGTGGTGAATGAAGAGGGAGAGCGCCTCCCCCCCAACGAAATTGGCGAAGTATTTTTACGCCCACTCACAGGCCAAGGTTCCACCTATCGTTACATTGGCGCAGAAGCAAAAGCCATTGATGGTGGCTTTGAAAGTATTGGCGACATGGGTTACTTCGACGAAGACGGCTACCTTTATCTTGCTGACAGGCAGACCGATATGATTTTGTCGGGCGGGGCAAACATTTACCCAGCTGAAGTTGAAGCAGCCATCGACAGCTTTCCCGGCGTTCGCTCGTCGGCCGCAATAGGCTTGCCTCACGAAGATTTAGGCAACTATGTGCACGCGATAGTCGATGCACCTGAGGGCATTATCGAGGAGGACTTGTTGAACCACCTAGGTGAACGGCTGGTGCGCTACAAAATCCCACGGACCATTGAGTTCTCCAATGAACCCATGCGCGATGACGCAGGCAAAGTCAGAAGAAAATCGCTACGGCAGGACAGACTCTGAACGATAAGCTGCGAAAGATAGGCCGCGAAAGATAAGTTATGCAAAATAGCCTTTAAGAATAGTCTTTAAGAATAACCAACAAAAGACGAGCGGCTGAAGGCTAACTAAACGTCTAACGCCCGTCTTCGCTAAATAAAGCTAAACATAACTAAACATAGCTGAACAAAACTGGATAAAGCCGCAACATACAGGGCGGTGTGCTATGTTTGATCAACAATTATAATAAGGATCATCAATGAAAAACCTACTTTTACTCGCTTTTACACTGACATTCTCTATGTTGGCAAATGCCGGTCACCACGCAGAAGGTGAAACCTCAGGCCACGCCGATCCAAAAGCAGTGGTCACTGCGGCATACGCAGCCTTTGGTTCAGGAGATATTGACGCATGGACTGCCCTGCATGCGGATGACTTCAAACTAACAGTATTCGGTCAGTTACCACAATCTGGCGTGTTTATTGGCCCCAAAGCAGTCATTGAAAACGTCTTTGAAAAGATTGCAATTCACTGGCCTACATTCAAAATCACACCGATCAGCATGACTACGGTGGGAAATACTGTTTATGCTCATGGCAAATTAACCGCAGATGGGTTGGACAGCGAGACCATGCAGGTGTGGGTTGTGGAAGGTGGCAAAGTGACCGCATTCACCGCATTTGACGACACCGATTCAATGCGCCAAGCAATGGTTACCCAGTAGTCACTTTTTTGTTTTACAGCTTAGTGTCACTCACTAGGCTGTAACACAAAGCAGCATATAGGCCCCACTTGATTTTTCATTTGGGGCCGTTGCTCGCGCAAAGACCTCGCTCTGTACTTCTCCTCAATTGATCAACCGCCCTATCTTTCTATCTATCGTTCTATCTTTCTTTCTTTCTGCCTGCCTACCGAACTGCGCAAGCTCTACTCAAAGCTGCACCCAAAACCTCAAGCCACATGCTCAAGCCACATGCTCAAGCCACATGCTCGAATCCAACGGCAATTTAGCGTAACGTCCTGTTAACCAACTCCCACTGCTATTTTCAGGACACAAGAACAGATGAGCACAGTGCCAGTAGCTGTCTCTTATACACATCTCCGAGCCCACGAGACGGACTCCTATCTCGT
>CAJXUL010000265.1 GCA_913060615.1 uncultured Gammaproteobacteria bacterium
GCAGCGTCAGATGTGTATAAGAGACAGCGGTGATACCGTAGCCCACACGCCAAACTTAGATAAGCTGGCCAATAACGGTGCTCGATTTACCCAAGTATTTACCACCGCTGGCGTTTGCGCACCCAGTCGCGCAGCACTCATTACCGGCCAACACCAAATCAGCTTTGGCGCGCAAAATATGCGCACCTCCACCGGCCCTCTTGGACCTTACTTGGCCCAACCCCCGGAATCGCTCCGAGCATTTCCAGAAATTCTGCGCAGCAAAGGCTACTTCACATTTACTGATCGCAAGCTGGACTACCAGTTCAGTGGCGTTTATGCCAATAGCGGCCCGTTTACGCTGTGGGATAGCGAAGGTGATCTCGGCAAATTCCCACAATCCACGGCAACTGCGCCCTGGCATTTTAGAGCAAAAGGACAGCCCTTTTTCGGTTTCATCAATTTTCTCGAAACTCACGAAAGCGGCGTTATGCGCGCACGCGGCAAACCACACAGCCCAGTCCACGCTAACACACAAAAATTTCGTCTCGCTTTAGGCTTGGTGGCGCCAAGT
The DNA here is from genome assembly GCA_913060615.1 of uncultured Gammaproteobacteria bacterium. Lineage (GTDB taxonomy): Bacteria > Pseudomonadota > Gammaproteobacteria > Pseudomonadales > Azotimanducaceae > UBA4421. Next base: position 554 of record CAJXUL010000265.1, read on the forward strand.
AGTACTGATCCGAGCCAGATTAAACTTCCCCCTTACTACCCGGACCTGCCCGAGGTTAGGCAGGACATCGCTAGACACTACGACAACATTCGCGCAATGGATGCAAAGGTAGGGGCGATTTTGGCGGCGTTGGAAAAAGATGGTCTAGCGGAATCGACAATTATTATTTGGACCACAGATCACGGCGACGGTTTACCCCGAGCCAAGCGAGAGTTATTAGACACTGGCATTCATGTGCCCATGATTATTTATGTACCCAAACAATTAGCTAAAGGCTCACTGGCCGCGCTGCGCCCACCGCGGCAAGCACAAGAAGCTAAGGCCAGCAATTCTCTAACCAATCAACTGATCAGCTTTGTTGATTTAGCACCGACAATTTTGCAGTTAGCAGGCGTTAACCCACCTGGTTACTTACACGGCAGAGACTTTCTGCAAACGGCTAACAACACCGCAGTAAAGGGCAGCAAACCGCAAAGAGAATATATTTACGCATCACGTGACCGAATGGATGAGGTTGTCGACAAGCAGCGGGCGATACGCAGCCATCGCTATAAATATATTCGCAGCGACTTTCCACAAGTACCAGGTGGTCATCCTTTAGCCTATAGAGATAATTTAGATATAACTCGCGCTTGGCGAACAGCGCACCTGGCAGGGCTCTTGCCGCCCGAGCAAAACGCCTGGTTTCTCCCCGCTTCTCGTGAGCAACTATACGATTTAAACAGTGATCCACATGAACTGAACAACCTTGCCCGGGCATCCGAACTGTCTAAGGTGCGCAACACCCTGAGCAATGCGCTGGATAAATTCATCCTTCGAGTTGGCGATACCAGCGTTGAACCAGAAAGTGTCATGCGCGAAAGGTTTCTTAATGCCGGACAAATCCCCCAGACACCCGCAGTAGAAATAACTTGGCAAGGACAGCAGGCAGTTATCACCAGCCCCATCGGCGCAAGTATTGGCTATCGTCTAGATGGCGAAAGTACTTGGCAACTTTATACCGGCCCGATTGCGGCAAGTGTTTCTTCAACTACCGCTTCCGCCGATTCCTTTACCGCCTCCTTTACCGCCTCCTTTACCGCCTCCTTTACTAAAATAGAAGCAAAATCAGTGCGCTATGGGTGGCAAGCCAGCGAAGTGGTCACAAGCCAAAGGCCCAGTGAATAATGCGCCTTACAAGTAGCGTTGGCTAACTACTCTGCCGGCCCGGTGCTACCGTTGATTGAGTTTCTTTAACCCAGAGCAACATAACCCCGCCAATGATCATAAGTATGATCAGCGACGCAAAACCAGCCCGCTGTGACTGAAAGTAAGTCGTTGTGGTAGCGACCAATAGTGGCGCAAGAAACGCCGTCACCGAGCCACTCAGACCATATAAACCAAAAAATTGCGCAGCCATTTGCGGCGGCGAAATTCGCGCCATTAAAGTCCGCGATGCGGACAATCCTGTGACAAAAAACAGGGCAAACAATTGGTTAGTAGCAAAATAGGCTATTTCGGCAACCGTACTGAAATAGGGAAAACTCCAAACCGCATCAACAGGTACAGGAACTACAAAGAAGATTGTCCCAGGTTCAATAGACACCAACGTCAGCAGTATCAGGGAGCTCATGCCCACAGCAATCTTTAACGTTTTCATTGAGCCAAGCTTGTCGTCCAGTAAGCCACCAAGATACGCCCCCACCATGGCAGACAAGCTAGTACACAGACCAAAAATTAACAGTGTAGTAGAGCCCCAGCTAAAAGTGCCAGACGCATAAATACCACCAAACACCAGCACCCCAATCATGCCATCGTTGTAGAACATACGGGCCAATAGATAACGCGCAATGTTGGCGTAATGCTTAAGTTGTTTAACCGTTTCAACTACGTCACTTAAGCCTGACTTAACAACCTGCGTTAGACCTAAGTTAGATGCCTTGCCGTCTGGCGTAAAAAGCAATACCGGCAGTGAAAACAGCAGCACCCAGACCCCAGTAATAGGGCCGACAATACGGTCATGCTCATGAGTGGCTTGATCAAGGCCAAACAGAGGTTGTGCAGGCAAAAACGACCAATCCTGAGTGCCGGGCAAGGCGAAGGCAAAAAGCACAAACAGCATCAGGGACAGGCCGCCTAAGTTACCCAGCGAATAGGCGATACCAGAGATAAGTCCGGTTTTCTCAACCGGCGCAACTCTTGGCAGCATGGCATTGTGAAACACTTCGGAGTAAGCAAATACGACTAAAATAACCAACAACACCGCCAAGCTTTGCATCACACTTAAGCCTGCGCCAGCGGGTTTAACCCACCACAAGCCAATGGCGCCAAGACCTATGAGCACAACAGTGGCCGCAAGCCAGGGCTTTTGCCGCCCACCTTTATCAGCAATCGCGCCTAAAAAAGGAATTGTTAGTGCCATAATCGCGCCGGCGGTGGCATTGAGATAACCAATCAAAGCCTGGCCTTTAATCGGGTCGCCAACGACCACATTACTGAAGTAAGGAAAGAATATGTAAATCACCACCGCGATATAAAATGGATCGCGGGCACATTGACCAAAGGTCCAACTGTAATAGCCCAATGGCGACGCGGCTGGCGTGCCGGCTATTGATAACGGCCTAGATACGGCATCACTACTACTTTCTGTAAAACTCATACTAGACCTTTTGATTATTTAAACGGCGCGGCACGGTGCAACTATGTATCTATCAGAAAGATTTCAACTCAGGCTTTTCACCAGTACTACCCTTTGTCACTCCAGCTACCCTAGAATTGCGACCAGAGGTACGGGGAAACTTACGTGATAACTCTGGACCAGCGGCAGTTAACCCACCATCAACCACCAGTGCCTCTCCAGTAACAAAAATGGAATCGTCGCTGGCAA
>CAJXUL010000266.1 GCA_913060615.1 uncultured Gammaproteobacteria bacterium
GTGGGCTCGGAGATGTGTATAAGAGACAGACTTAACGGCGTAAGAATATTGTCTGAAGACTCTATGACCTTACACCTTCAAGATCAAACTACTAAAATGCTCCCGGAAGCTTTCAGACGCGGCTTTGGTGACGATGCTTCAAGCTATATGAAGTTTGCTGCAGGCTTTGGCCGCAAAATGGTTGTCAATGAAGAAGATAACTCCGAATCGGTAGATTATTTTTTCTGGGGCGGCGCTGCGAATACGTTTTTCTGGGTTGACGTTGAAAATGGCACGATCGGGGTATTTGCAACGCAGCTGGCACCGTCTCTCTACAATTTTTCAAATACAATTGAAGAAATAGTCGACCAGGCGCAGGCCAAGTGAAGTTTCGCACATCGATCAGAGCCATAGCTCTAGCACTAATCACACTGTTTAGTAGCGTTTCGTTGACCTTAGCTAACGCGTCAGAAAGTGAGATTTTGGCGAAGCTGGACCGTCTGGTAGAAAGAGGTTTTCTACCTCATTACCAGCTTTCCACTGTAAATTCTAAGGGCGTCAGTTCCTATAGGTCGAAAGCCTATGTCGACGGCCTAGTAGAAGTTACCGAGCCTCAGCCCGAATCCTTATTTGCGATGCTGTCTCTGTCCAAGCCTTTGACCAATTTATTGGCGCTAAAGATGGTGAATTCAGGGCGCATCAAATTAGACGATCCTGTTGAGATGTACTTACCTCAGTTGGCACAAGTCAGTGTAATCACTGATGACCGCAAAAGTGCAAATATTACCCAAAACAAAATCCTCATTCGAGACTTATTACTGCATACGGCAGGCTTCGCGCAGAACACTGAACTAATGGGTTTAGGGCCTATTGCGGATCAATACCGTAAAGATGACATTTTTGGTGTGAGCTGCTTGCATGGAAAAGAGCAAAAAAGTCTTGATGTAATGATCAACAGGCTAGCGGCTGTACCACTACAAAATGAACCAGGAACAGTATTTAAATATTCGGTAGCAACAGACGTTCTAGCAGCAGTGCTAGAAGTAGCTTCCGAAAAACCGTTTGAACAACTGATTACGCAAGAGCTATTTGTACCACTTGGTATGAAAAATACATTCTTCACTGTACCGGTACAGGAGCGAGTTAACTTGTTGCCACTTTACCAACCCTTGGTAAAGACCTATCCAGTGCCGGGCGACTATCAAAGGTATCAACCGCTGAGTGTGTTTTCTAAAAAGGGCGCCAAGGTAGGCGAACAACCTGGGTGTATTAGCGCAGGAACCGGACTGGTCTCATCAGTCGAAGACATGCAAATATTTTTGCAGTTTTTACTCAACGATATGCGGCTGGAAAGCGGCGATGCTTATTTGAATAAAGTTGTAATGCAGTCATTTTTCACCCACCAACTGGGTGAAGATTTGGGCAATTCTCCTCTGAGTAGAAGTTTACCTAGAACCAAGAGAGATGGTTTGTCCTATGGATTAGCAATCCACTTAGAAGACGGCGGCTCGTTAGCAAAAACGACAACCTACGACTATCTATATTGGTCAGGCTTTTCAGGCTCAGGTTTTTGGCTAAACGCGGACAAATCTGAAGGTGGCATTTTCGTCAGCCAATTATTCAACAGTGATCAATTTTTGCTCCCCGAGATAGCAGAAAATTTAGGCCACTGATTTCCACAATACCGACAATGTAGGCCTAAACGTCATGCAGATCAGAACTCTACTACTCATAATTTCGCTACTTGGTAGCGCCTTAACGGCTATTACCGTTTGGGTTGTGAGTGCCCAGCGGGAAGCTGCGCAAATGCAAGCAGACTCAGAGCTAAGATGGCAAATCTACTCAGATTCTTGGCAAAGGCTTGAATCTGCAGAACTGTTGGAGTTAGATAAATATGGATCCCAGGGGAAAAACCAATCTTTCTGGCGCGCCGAAAATGCAGATCCACTGGCGTCCAGCACCTCAGTACCCATTTATTCAAGCGATGTAGACTACTCGACCGCTGGTATAGATAGTATTGCCAACCCGGTTATCAAAGGGATTATTGAGCAGAAGGGATCTTCGCGTCAGGCTAATGGTCTACTTAGAAGGTTCTTCGGAGCGCCATTACAAAGGGGCAAAGTGCTTTTTTATTCAGTAGTGCAAGCGTCAGACTTTGAGCAAATCATTTGTAAGAAGTCACTTTTCGCAAGAGCCTACGATCCATGCTCGGCAAAATTTCAAGCATCTTTCGAGGGCGTAGGTTCTCGTATGCAGCTGTACGACGAAATCGTGCGAACTGGCACAACTTGGTCAGGCTACATGAGGCAGAAATCAACGACCAGTTCAGAATACAACTTAATTACCGCATCGCCAATTATGGTGGGATCCGAGGTCAAATTTATTCTCATCGTTGCGGCGCCATTGCCCCCTGTGGTGAAGCGTTTCGGCGAAGAATTCAACCTAGATGTCTCTGTCATTGACCTTGCCAATGATATTCCGAGTACCGACGCGACCAGTCTCGCCTCTAGAGAATTTATGGATCTAAACCCCGATAAACTGTTTGGTATTCTGCAACAAACCAAATCTAGTTTCGTCAAACTACCGCTCAACAATGAGGCAGTAGAATCTACTCTTTGGCTTGCCCTGACCAATGATATAACTGGTCTGATTGATCAAAAAAACACTTACACCTATCAAATGATTGCAATTACGCTAGCTGTAATTACCTTAATTTTCCTCATCGTGTTTTTTGCTCAGCGTTCCCTGTTGTCGGGTTTAGGTAGCGCGATATATGTTCTTAAATCTTTAACCGAAGGCAATAGTGATGTCGAAATCCGCCGCCAAAACTCGTTCCTTGCCAGCGATAATGACGAAATAGGAGAGTTAGTATCAGCGCTGCGCGCGTATAAAGATAAACTCCACGAGATTGATGACATACACAAAAAACAGGCGCAAACACGCAAGAAGACCAATTCAATAATCATCAGCAAGATGGAGAATTTGGCAACCCAACTTGATGGAGACGCGCGCGCGCTGATCGTTAAAGACATCGAAAAAATTAGAGGCATGTTCTCTCAGTCGTCCAATCCAAGCGGAGCGGAAATTGAAGAAAACGAACTAATCACCATTGCTTTCGAGCGTATGTCAGACCAAGTAGTTGCATTAATCGAAGCAAGAACCAACGAACTTGAGACGGCCCGTGACGAAGCCGGGGAGGCCAACCTTGCAAAGAGTAAGTTCCTTGCCAATATGAGCCATGAACTGCGCACACCGCTAAATGCCATCATTGGTTACAGCGAACTGCTGGCAGAAGAAGCCGAGGATGAAGGCCTCGACAGCATGCAGGATGATCTGAGTAAAATTAACGACTCAGGCAAGCACTTGCTTGGTCTGATTAATGACATTTTAGATCTGTCTCTTATACACATCTGACGCTGCCGACGAATAGAGAGGTGTA
>CAJXUL010000267.1 GCA_913060615.1 uncultured Gammaproteobacteria bacterium
ATAGGAGTCCGTCTCGTGGGCTCGGAGATGTGTATAAGAGACAGTCCATATACTGGTCTGTCTGCGCAGTATAAAAACCCAGCAAAATTTCCGCTGCGGGCGGCTCATTAGTGGCTATGTCTTCGGTTAAAAAGGTTAATTTTTGCACTAGACGTCTGCGCACAATTGTATCGTTAGCATCCAAGTTGAGCTTCAGTGCCTCACGGTAATAAACTTCTTCTTTGATAAACGCAGCAATGAGGCCGTCGAGTTCCTGCTTGTTTGGTGGGCGGCGCATTTGTAGCGACCATTGATCGCTAAGTCGCTGCACCTCGTTTGCAGTAATCTGAATTTGATATGCTTCATCGTTGCCGCCCATCCAATCTGTTATCAAAAAAAGCAGTGTTCCAGCAAACAAAAAACTAACCAGTGGATCTCTTATTAGTCGACGTATCAAAATTCTTCTCGCAAAGCTTACAATGCTGCCTTTAAGCAGCGAATAGGGCTAGGTGGTGATCTGAGTTGCCAAACTGTGCATCGATAACCAGCAAGCGCTTAAAGTAGTGACCTATTCTAAGTTCCTCAGTGGTACCCATACCACCATGCAGTTGCACTGCATTTTCGCCGATGAACGTGCCCATTTTACCCACGTAATACTTTAGAGCGTGCACTGAACGTTGTGCGCCAGAGCTATTTTGTACAACTTCCAGCGTTGCCCGATAGAGGAGTGATTTGCACTGCTCGTACTCCATGAACATATCCACCATGCGATGCTGTAGCACCTGAAAATCTGACAGTGCGTGGTCGAACTGTTCGCGCTCTTGGGTGTAGGTCACGGTATCTTTGTAGAGTATTTCCATGGCACCCACAGCTTCTGCGGCTAGGGCCAATATGCCTGCCGTGGCCAGCGCGTTGAGTAACTCATAACCGTTGTCCAATTCACCTAATAGTCTTGCGCTGGACACTTTGACGCCTTCGAGTTTTATCTCGGCGGCTTGCTGACCATCTACTGTGGGGAAGGAAGTTATCTCTACGCCAGGTGCATCTGCATCAATTAAGAACAGGCTGATGCCGGCTTTGTCTGCTTGTCCGCCGCTTGTACGAGTACTGACAACGATCTGTTGGGCGCTACCCGCATGTGAAACCATGCTCTTGTGACCATTGATGACATAGTCATCACCATCGCTCTTGGCGTGAGTGATGATGTCTTCCAAATCAAAGCGCGACTGCGCTTCAGCGTAGGCTAATGTCAGTTGGCGGCTGCCATCTACAACTCCTGGTAGCATTTCGGTTTTTAAGGCCTCACTGCCGCCTTCGGCAACAGCCTTGGCACCTAACACTGTGCTGGCAAAGAAGGGCTCTAATACTAAGCCTTTACCAAAGGCTTCCATCAATATCATGGTGTCGATCTCGTTTCCGCCGAAGCCACCGTGTGCTTCAGGCACGCTAACGCCTAGCCAGCCAAGTTCAGCCATAGTCTGCCAATTGTCGGTGCTAAAACCCTGTTCGGTCAGGACCAAAAGCTGGCGCTTGTCTAACTCGTAGTGGTCTTGGACGAAGCGGTTAACGCTGTCTTGAAGTATTTGTTGTTCAGATGAAATATCGAAATTCACAAGGTGTTCTCTCTATATTTGTCGGGCGCGAAGCGCTATTTGCTCAGGGATTTTTTGATGCCTAAAACATTTTTTGCAATGACATCTCGCTGCACTTCTGACGCGCCGCCATAAATGGTGTATGCGCGACTAGATAAATAGCCTGACATGCCGCCTCTTGCGAATAAGTGGCCTACTGGCATAGGTCCCCATGCCGCTGAGTAGATGCCACCGGCTTCCACCGTGAGTTTTTGAATGCGCTGCTGAATCTCGGTGCCTTTGAGCTTAAGGATCGAGGATTCTGGCCCTGGCTCAGCGCCGTTTGCCGCGCTTGCTAATGAACGTAATTCTGTGAACTCAGTGGCTAACAAATCGATCTCCAGTTCGGCTAATTTTGCTCTATAGCTGGGATCATCCAGTAGTGTGCCATTGCCGCGCTTAACTTCGCCGGCTTGCTTACGCAGGTTCTCTAGCGCTGCCAGTGACTTTGAAATCCCTGCTAGCCCAGTTCTTTCGTGGGCCAGCAAACCTTTGGCGTAGCCCCAGCCTTTGCCTTCTTCACCTACTCGATTTTCAACCGGTACTTTGACGTCAGTAAGGTGCACCATATTCACCGTATGGGAGCCGCCTAGGGTAATGATGGGCTTCACTTCAATGCCAGCCTGCTTCATAGGAATCAGCAAAAAGGTAATGCCTTCTTGTTTTATGCCTGCATCGCTTGTGCGGGTTAGGCAGAAAATCCAATCTGCAATATGCGCTAGTGTGGTCCAGATTTTGGTGCCGGTAACCGTATAGTGGCTACCGTCTGCAGAGAGTACTGCCTTAGTTTTTAGGTTAGCCAAGTCTGAGCCGGCATTGGGTTCTGAGTAGCCTTGGCACCAATTCACTTTACGATCGCGGATGTCGGGTAAAAAGCGCTTTTGTTGTTCTTCGTTACCATGACTCATCAGTACTGGAGCCAGCATAGATAAACCAAAGGGCAGATCCCAAGGGGTTTGAGCGATTGCGGTTTCTTGTTCCCAAATATAATGCTGTGTAGGGCTCCAACCTGGACCGCCAAACGCCTCAGGCCATTTAGACACATCCCAGCCGCCTTTTTCTCTCGCTAGCTTGAACCAATTGAGACGCCATTCGGCATAGTCGGCGCCGTTCTTATAAGCATTGGTGGCTAAAAATTCGCGTACTTCTTGTTGGAAGGCCAAATCATTACTACTTAGATCGATATCCATTTTAGGTCTCCGTGGGCGCTAGGTTTGAGGTGCCAAAGCTTACTGGTTTCGACACGCTAAGTTAAGCGGTAGGATGTTCTGCGAATTATAATAATCAGGGCCAATTGGGAGATTTTATGAGCTACGAAACACTTACTTTTTTGGTGACAGAAAACGTTGCTACTATTACTTTAAATCGACCTGATGCAATGAATGCCATGTCACCGTTAATGGCCAAAGAACTGCATCAAGTGGCGCTGGCTGTTGATGAAAGAGCGGATGTTCGAGCAGTAATTCTTACCGGCTCTGGAAAGATGTTTTGTGCCGGCGGTGATTTGAGTGCTTTTGCCGCGGCGGGCGAGGGTGCTCGCCGGTTACTCATGGAAATGACAGGCGACTTGCACATGGCGTTGTCGCGTTTGGCACGTAACTCTGCGCCAGTTATTGCGGCGGTTAACGGTACTGCTGCTGGGGCAGGTTTTTCTCTAGTTATGGCAGCTGACCTTGCGGTGGCCTCAAACAAAGCAGTGTTTACCATGGCCTATACAAATGCCGGTTTATCGCCAGACGGCAGCTCCACTTATTATATGCCTGTCTCTTATACACATCTGACGCTGCCGACGAATAGAGAGG
>CAJXUL010000268.1 GCA_913060615.1 uncultured Gammaproteobacteria bacterium
AGTCCGTCTCGTGGGCTCGGAGATGTGTATAAGAGACAGGTATTGCATTGGCGTTGACTTATCATAATAATAAGAATCGTTAGGGTCGCCGCTGTTAGTCTTCTTCAGGGCGGAAATCACTAAAGTTTGTTACCAAATCAGGGGTTTAGTTTGCCGCAAGTAAAACCAGTTTTTGTTGAAGAAATTGCTCTTCCTGTCAATAAAACCAATTACCCAGAGGAATTTTCCGCAGTAGTGGAGGGGCGGTTTAAGGTGCGGCTTGGAGACTTTTTTGCGCTCACCAACTTTGGTGTAAATCTCACTACACTCGTGCCTGGGGCTGTTTCAGCTCTTTTGCATAAGCACAGCAGGCAAGATGAGATGATTTATATTTTAGAAGGTCAACCTACACTTTATCTTGGAACCGGTGAATTCCTGATGGTTCCGGGGCAGTGTGTTGGTTTTAAGGCCGGTGTTGGCGAGGCTCATCAATTGGCCAACTTGACCGCCGAAGACGTGGTGTACATTGAAGTGGGCAGCCGAAATTCACATGATGCAATTGAATATCCTAATGATGATTTATATGCAGTACTGGATAAGAACGGCGCTACTATTTTTACCCATAAGGATGGTTCGCCTTATTAGGTGAGGTCTTTTTTAGGCGAGGCCTTTTTTAGGCGAGGCCACGTAGCTTGGCGTTATTAGACTGTTCCGGCTAAATGGGTGCAGGGTTTATTCACTCCGACATTGATTAAACTCCACTTAACTTTATAAAACTTTGAGTAATGCAGTATGAAGACAATAGGCATGATTGGCGGGATGAGCTGGGAGTCAACGGTGAGTTATTACCAAGCGTTAAATCGCGGCGTAAAAGAAGTGCTGGGCGAGTCGCACTCAGCAAAGATTTGGCTCTACAGTGTGGATTTTGAAGAAATTAAAACCTTACAGCATCAAGGTGAGTGGCACAAAGCAGCAAAAATTTTATCTGATGCTGCGCGAAAGATTGAAACTGCCGGTGCAGATTTTCTAATGATCTGTGCGAATACTATGCACAAAGTCGCCGAGGAGGTTCAGGCTGAAATTTCTATTCCCTAACTGCACATCGCCGACGTGACGGCCGAAGCGCTTGCTGCTAACGGTGTGACAAAGGTTGGTCTGTTGGGTACGCAATTCACAATGGGCGAGGATTTCTATAAGAGTAGGGTCAGCGAAAAATATGCTATTGAGGTCATTGTTCCGGAAAAGCCGCAACAAGAAATTGTGCATAACATTATTTATTCCGAGCTCATTATGGGTGAAATCAACGATGAATCTAGGCAACAATATTTAGAAGTTATAGACCAATTGCACTCCCAGGGTGCACAAGCGGTGATTCTGGGCTGTACTGAAATAGCGCTCTTAGTTCAGCAAAATCACACCAAGATTCCCCTCTACGATACAACTGAAATTCACGCAGCTCAGGCCGTAAAGCTCGCGCTAAGTGAATGAATGGCCAACTACAGAGCTGAGTTAATAGCCAAGTTAATGGATGGTGCGCATCATTGCTGTACATTTTGCCAAAGTTGAATTGCTTCGCCACCTCTAACCCAGAGATTTGCTTTGGCTTGGAAATGAAACCGCTATAACTAAGCACTCTTGCGTGCTATTGAACGGGGCATGAATTTCCCTGGTCGGTCGACTAGTAAAGTGGCCAGCCTCTAACCATTGGTCAAATGCGTCGTCCTAAAGTTTGCCTGAAATAATGTAAATTTTTTCCGGGTAGTCATGGGACTTTCCACCAGATAACTTTGTATCAGCACGGGCTTTGAAACGGGCGAGCCTCGTGTAGTCACCAGTATTTTCATCCATGGCAAGCGTTAATTGTTTCAGCATGCCTTCGCTGCCATCAATGGTTTCCCATTGATCAACGCTTTCTGCTGACAAAGCGTTCCAATATGTCGCCGTATTTTTAGCCACTGCACCCTGCAAATTGCTTATTGGTCATGCTTAGCGATTAAAGTCGGCTTTTACCTAAAGTAATTTTGGTCGCTGAATATGGCATATATTTACTCTGGCATGTGCCGGAGAGGGATTTGCAATCACTTAAGCATACTTTAGAGGCGCTTTCAGGCGGCTCAGTGATAAGGGTTGATAGTCATTAGCAGGCGGTCAAATTTCTAGGGTTGGGTTAGTTTGATTCAACTATCCAACTCCATACACAGGGGGTATTATCCAGTGCTATTTTGCTCAGTTAGAATAAGGAAGTACTCCAAATGCTCAGCGTAAACGCTTATTTTGAAGATCAAGTTATGTCTATCGCCTTTGAAGGAGAATCGTTGGCCACCACAGTGGGCGTAATGTCCGTGGGTGAGTTTATCTTTGGTACTAGTCAATACGAGCGCATGACGGTGATTGATGGCGCTCTAGAAGTTAAGTTGCCGGGACATGATAATTTTCAAAGCTTTGTAAGCGGTGATAAGTTTGAAGTTACTGCAGATTCTAGCTTTGCTGTGAGAGTGTTGAGACCCACTGCCTACCACTGCACATACGAGTAACGGTGGTGTGCCTAGTTTTTTGGGTAGTTGTTAAGGTAGTCGTTAAAGTAGTTGTTAAGAAAGGCGTTTAGATAGCTGTTCAGACATTTGTTGCAGTATAGGCATCTGTGGAGACGGCAGGGCGGACTTTGTGCCAACTCATTTTTGACACATTAGGATTTGATTAAATTTGTTTGTGGGGAGCATATGAAAAAATTCATTCTAGCAACGGTCAGTATTGCAGCGCTTATGAACGTGGTGATTGTTCAAGCTGAAATAAAGCGCACGCCCTCTGGTAAGCCTGACTTTTCTGGGGTCTATGACACCGGTACGCTGACGCCTCTTGAGCGCCCTGAATTTCTTGGTGAGACAGAATATTTGTATCCGTGGTTTGCCGATTTACTCAATTGGGCTGCGGGCCTTGCCATTGAGTGGGCCTCTGAAAACGAGAGTGATCCAGACCGAGAGGCGCCCCCACAAGGTGGCGACGGCGACAATACTGCTGGGTCTGGTGGCGTTGGCGGTTACAATGCGTTTTGGATAGACCCCGGCAGTGAAGTTTTTGAAATGGATGGCAAAGTGCGAACCTCGGTGATTTATGATCCGCCGAATGGTCGCCAACCTGAAATGGTGCCGGAAGCGCGTGCAAGTATCACCGCTCGCTATAAAAGCTTTCTGTATGAAAACGACGGTAAGGCTTCCTGGTTAGCGAGCGATGGCCCGGGTCCTTTCGACGGGCCTGAAAGTTTGGCGCCCTCCGAACGATGCCTAATTAGTTTTGGTTCCACGGTGCCCACCATTTCTAGTCTCTATAACAACTACAAGCGCATTGTGCAGACTGAAGACCATGTGATGATCTGTCTCTTATACACATCTCCGAGCCCACGAGACGGACTCCTATCTCG
>CAJXUL010000269.1 GCA_913060615.1 uncultured Gammaproteobacteria bacterium
CCTCTCTATTCGTCGGCAGCGTCAGATGTGTATAAGAGACAGAGTCAGAGGCATTCTGTGTTTGTTGACCAGAATTCTGAAGAGCGGTTCATCCCACTGGCAAACATCAATGATGAACAGGCGCGATTTGAAGTTATTGACTCGCCACTGTCAGAAGTTGCCGTCATGGGGTTTGAATATGGTTATGCAATGGCAGAGCCAAATGCGCTTGTCATGTGGGAAGCTCAGTTTGGTGATTTTGCCAACGGCGCTCAGGTTGTGATCGATCAATTTATCAGTTCTGGTGAGACAAAGTGGTCGCGTTTGTGTGGTCTAACTATGCTTCTGCCCCATGGGATGGAAGGTGCGGGTCCAGAGCATTCATCGGCTAGGCTCGAGCGATTTTTGCAGATGTGCGCGGAGCATAATATGCAAATTTGTGTGCCTTCTACGCCGGCGCAGGTGTTTCATATGTTACGCCGTCAGGCTATCAGGCCTACGCGTAAGCCGCTGATTGCAATGACCCCAAAGAGTTTGTTACGACACAAACTTGCTGTGTCTAGTCTGGAAGACCTTTGTGAAGGCACTTTCCAAAACGTTATTGGCGAGACCGCTGATACCGACATGAAGAAGATAGATCGCTTAGTTTTATGCAGTGGCAAAGTTTATTTTGATCTGTATGAAGCTAGGGAAGAGGCTGGTTTGGAGAATGTTGCGCTAGTCCGTATTGAGCAACTTTATCCGTTCCCTCAAAAGGCCTTTACTGAAGAATTTAACCGGTATGCAAATCTTGAACGAGTTGTATGGTGCCAAGAAGAGCCCATGAATCAGGGTGCGTGGTATGCGATCCAACACCATTTACGCCGAGTTATGAATCGAGATGCGCCGGGCTTGTCTCTGCAATATGCCGGACGCACTGCGTTTGCGGCACCTGCAGTAGGCTATGCCAGTGTACATATAGAACAACAACAAAAATTAGTTCAGTCAGCTTTGGTTGGCGAAACTTCAGACGACGAGGACAGCGGGAAGTAATTATGGAAATCAAAGCACCAACGTTTCCGGAATCCATTGCCGATGGCAGTGTTGCTCAGTGGCATCATCAACCTGGCGCATTTGTCGCCAGAGACGATCTGCTGGTAGATATAGAAACAGATAAAGTCGTTATAGAAGTTTATGCGCCGGAAGATGGCGTGTTAGAAGCCATTTTGAAGCCTGAAGGCGAAACTGTGCTCTCTGAAGAGGTTATCGCGCATTTTCAACCCGGCAGTCAAGCTACAGGCACGACGTCTGCGGCACCTGCTGTCGACGCTAGTGAAGCAGAATCCGGCGATCAATTTGCGAGTCCTGCAGCCAAGAAAATGGCTTCTGAAGCAAATATCAGCATTAGTGCTATCACTGGCACTGGTCGAGATGGTCGAATAACAAAAGAAGATGTTGCTCAGGCCATTGCTAAACCAGCGACAGCTGAAAAATCTGCTGCGCCTGCTAGCTCTTCAGCACCAGTCGCTAGCCCAGCGGCTACTCCTGCGACACCAGCCAGTGAAGAAGACTTACATGCAGGTGAACGGGTTGAGCGTCGCGTTCCTATGACTCGATTGCGCGCAAGTGTTGCCAAGCGTTTGGTTGAAGCACAGCATAACGCAGCTATGTTGACGACATTTAATGAAGTCGATATGGGGCCAATTATGACCCTGCGAAAGAAATATCAAGCTGACTTTCAGGCAGCTCACAACGATACAAGGCTCGGCTTTATGTCGTTTTTTGTGCGCGCCGCAACGGAAGCTTTAAAGCGCTTTCCTTCGGTCAATGCCAGCATTGATGGCAACGATATTGTCTATCACGGCTATTACGATATTGGCGTGGCGGTGTCTACGGACAGAGGCTTAGTTGTACCGGTTGTCAGAGATACTGACGGATTGAGTTTGGCGCAAATTGAAGATCAAATTTCCGCTTACGGCGGCAAGGCGCGGGCCGGTAAGTTAGGTCTGGAAGATATGGCCGGTGGTACCTTTACTATTACTAACGGCGGTATTTTCGGCTCTATGCTGTCTACGCCTATCCTTAATGCACCGCAAACCGGTGTGTTGGGAATGCACAATATTCAAGATCGCGCGGTTGTTGTAGACGGGGAAATTGTCATAAGACCTATGATGTATTTGGCACTTTCTTATGATCACCGCTTGATAGACGGTAAAGAGGCTGTGCAGTTCTTGGTGGCAATTAAGGGTATGTTGGAAGACCCAGCACGCATACTTTTGGAGCTTTAATATGAGCGATACTTACGACGTTATAGTTATTGGTGGTGGCCCAGCGGGTTATCACTCAGCAATCAGAGCAGCCCAACTGGGCATGAAAACCGCTTGTATCAACAAGATGATCAACAAGCATGATCAACCGGTGCTTGGTGGCACCTGTCTGAATTGGGGCTGCATTCCATCTAAGGCGTTGTTAGACGCATCCCACAAGCTGCATGAGGCTCAGCATCAGTTTGCTGATTTAGGTATTAAGGTCTCTTCGGTGACCGCCGATGTGCCAAAAATGATTGCACGCAAAGATGAGGTTGTTGCCGGTTTGACCGGTGGAGTTGCGGCTTTATTTAAAGGTAACGGTGTCATTTCATTGGAAGGTTCGGGCCGTTTGTACGGCAACTGCCAGGTCGGTTTTACACCCCATGGGGGTGAGGAGCAGATGTTGCAGGCCACAAACGTGATTTTGGCGCCGGGATCAGTGCCGGTAGATATTCCGCCAGCGCCTATGACTGACGATTTAATCGTAGATTCAACTGGCGCATTAGAATTCACCACAGTGCCTAAACGCTTAGGTGTTATTGGCGCCGGTGTCATTGGCTTGGAGTTGGGTAGCGTTTGGAACCGCCTAGGTTCCGAAACCGTGGTGCTAGAAGCCATGGACGAATTTTTACCGATGGCAGATAGCCGAGTTAGTAGAGATGCTTTGCGCATTTTCAAGAAGCAAGGCTTAGACATTCGTTTGGGTACACGTGTGACGGCCACCGAAGTTAAAGGTTCTGGTAAAAAGAAATTTGTCGCTGTGACTTTCCAAGACAAAGAGGGTGAACACGTTGCAGAATTCGACCGGCTGATTGTTGCTGTTGGGCGGCGTCCGTACACAGAAGGTCTATTGGCGCCAGATTCTGGCGTCAATTTAGATGAACGTGGATTTCTCTACGTGAATGACTTGTGCGCAACAGATGCGCCTAATGTTTATGCAGTAGGCGACGTTGTACGTGGTCCTATGTTGGCCCACAAAGGCATGGAAGAAGGCATTATGGTGGCCGAGCGTATCGCAGGTCACAAGCCAATGGTTAATTATGAGACCGTGCCAAGTGTTATTTCTGTCTCTTATACACATCTGACGCTGCCGACGAATAGAGAGGTGTAG
>CAJXUL010000270.1 GCA_913060615.1 uncultured Gammaproteobacteria bacterium
CTCGGAGATGTGTATAAGAGACAGGACGTATACGTGTCGTATAAGCTTTTAGCAACCTCACCGCCCCGCTCCATATCCAAAACGCCACGCAGCGCCATGACTATTTGTAATGCGTGGGTAGTCGACTTATCGAAGGTTTCAAAATCGTCGGCAGACAGTGCTTCACCACCTTGACGTAGCAAAACGCAGGCTTTGTCGAATAGCAACGAAATAAGTTGCGATGGACTTTCTGAGGCAGCTTTTGCCTCCACATCGATATTGCTGTATTGCGCAAGTGCAGATTTTCTAGACATTTTTTTCTTTTCCAAGATGTTCTCGCGCAGGCTAAAGGCCAACACGTTGTACCCACTTAATTAGTCGGATACAACCCCTCTATCTTTAGCATTATCTTAAGTTCTAGGTACTTTTATCTATGAACGTCCCCATCATTCGGGTGAGGTTGCGCATAAACGACAAAAGCTCTTCCGCAGGCATTTGTCTGATGACGTCGCCACTGTTGCCGTCCACAACTTTCACTACGTTTTGGCCGCTTTCATTGTCGGTGACAAACTGAACCGAGCGCTGACGTAGGTCCATCATTACTTGGATTTGCTCAATAGATTGATCGAGCTCGGTTTGCGATGTCGAAACGGTGGTGTTTGCAGCAGGCAGTACTTTTTCAGCCTGAGCTTTTTGCTCTACAGGCGCAGTTGCTATGGGTTTAACGGATGGCGCAGCAACCTGCTGCACGTTAACAGAGTTCGAACCTATTGAATCAATAGACATTTTCATCTCCTTGGAGGGACTGTGTAACATCCCAACTCTTTCTTTGGGCTGTAGTTTCTCCAGCACCGGTTTTTATTGGCAGTATAGCCGAAAGGCCCAGTGGCCTTAGTCGTTTTACCAAAGCCAATGAGCACCTATAACTACCGCATTTTTCTAAAACTGACGGCCTCGCGGTAAAAGGCGATCAAAGAATTTTCTATCCTCGCAAGAGCTGTAAAACCGTATCAGTTGAAGCGTTTGCTTGCGCTAGCATAGACGCGCCCGCTTGTTGAAGGACCTGTGCTTTAGCAAGGCGAGAGGTCTCTGCAGCAAAATCTGCGTCTTGAATTCTCGAGCGTGAGCCGATTGTATACTCGGTAACCTTCATTAAGTTTGATACAGCATAGTCTAGGCGGTTTTGTAGGGTACCCAGCGAGCCGCGCATGGCAGATACGGTATCCAACGCACCATCGAGTATTGCCAACGCATTTGACGCGCCAATTGTGGTGGTTACATCTACTGCAGAAACCGAGCCTAAGGTTGCCGCTACGTCACCGTCTGTGAAAAAACTGGCGCCAGCGCCTGCGGCGGTGGCTTGTGTGACGGTAAATCCAGCCGTTGACGTGAGGCGAATAGTGCCCGAAATGGTGGTTAAGTCTGTTCCGCCAGAGGCCAATAACTGGTCTTCGCCTCCGGCTGCAGCCACTGTGACGCCGTCGTTTTCCACTGCCGCAACATACAGGCTAGTTTGCGTACTAGTGTTTTCAATAGTGATGTTGTCGCCGTTGGTATCTACAAGCAGTACTTTACCGTCCGTTGTTGCTGCAGCCATAACCCCTGTACTGGCTGTTATGGCATTAATCTTTGTTACTGCGTCGGTTACTCCGGCGCTAGAAAGAGAGAATGCTGCGGTCTCTACATTGTTCACCTTGATGGTATAGCTTAAATCTGTGGAGGAACTAGAGCGTAAAAGCGCAGCTGTTCGGGCTTGAGCGAATACTGTAGTTGCCCCAGCAACTGCATTAATCTTGACCGCCGCAGATTTTGCCGATTCTGAGGCT
Organism: uncultured Gammaproteobacteria bacterium; assembly: GCA_913060615.1. Classification (GTDB taxonomy): domain Bacteria; phylum Pseudomonadota; class Gammaproteobacteria; order Pseudomonadales; family Azotimanducaceae; genus UBA4421. The sequence continues at coordinate 1,806 of CAJXUL010000270.1, forward strand.
TCAATGGTCACCATTCTGGTATTTCCGTTGCCAACGATAGTCACGTCATCGCCATCAACACCGTTATTAGTGCTAGCGAAGGCTGTACTGTTGACACCATTGGGTGCCAGTACCGGGCTCGTGATGACATAGGTGCCCAGTAGTGATGCTTCGATAGAGTCTATAGAGAAGCTTATGTCTTCGCCGCTCATAATACCCACCTGTAATGACTTGGCGCTGAAGCTGCCATTCAGTATTTGCGTGCCGTTGTAGCGTGTATTAGCTGAAACGCGAGATATTTCTTGTTGAAGTTGATTGATCTCATCATTAGCAAACATGCGCTCTGTAGCTGAATTAGTTGCGTTAGCGGCTTGTACGGCCAGTTCTCGCATGCGTTGCAGCATGCCGGAGACTTCTACTAACGCGTTTTCGGTGGTCTTAATTAGAGCAATTCCGTCATTGGCATTTTTTGTCGCCATTGTCAGACCTCTAATCTGCGAATTCATACGCTCCACCATTGCCAGTCCTGCTGCATCGTCCGCTGCGCTGTTGATTCTCAAACCAGTAGATAAGCGTTCCATTGCTTTCTCCATTTCGGCTCTAGATTCACTCAACGCACGTTGCGCTTGAACGGCACCAATGTTGGTATTTAAGACCATCGACATTTGCTAAACCCCTTTAGCTATCTACATTATTTTGTGTGTCGGCAAAACCGGCACAGAAGCGGCAGAAAGTCGGCAAAATGGCTGTTCTTGGCCGTTTTGCTGGCAATTATTTGCCGCGTTCAAGGAGTTAATCGGGCTTTGGAAGTAAAACTTTAGAATTTTTTTCGGGCAGGTGAAAACTTATTGCAGACGTTGTTCGGTTTTAGAAAAAGGCACTCGGTGAATTTGGCTTAGTTTGAGTGCCCCTTAGATACATGCGCTCTCTCTCTATAAGGCCCCGGACCAGGGGCTCTTCAGCATTCTCAGCTAAAGGGGTCGTGAGCCCCTGGCCAGAGAAAGATCTCTACCTAACCCATGCTAGGTAGAGGCACTTTTCAGTTGATAGACAGACCCTATCTAATCAACTGATTTGCGAAAATCCTATCGGATTAACTGAACCGCTAGCTGTGACGCTGCATTGGCTTGCGCCAGCATCGCAGTGCCGGTTTGTTGCAGTACTTGTGCTTTAGACAGGCGCGCACTTTCTGCAGCAAAGTCAGCATCTTCTATGCGTGATCTTGCTTGTGTAGTGAACTCAGCAACGTTCATTAAGTTAGACGCTGTGTATTCCAGTCTGTTAGATAACGCACCATAACCGGCTCTATTAGAAGCTACCTGTTCGATCGCTGTAGAAATTTTGGTCAGTGCAGATGCAGCGGCTGTAGCTGATAAAACACTGATCGGAGCAACACTTGCACTTAATGTCATTACCCCTGATGCAGTAGCTTGAAACACATCAACGGGAGCACCAGATACAATTGCTCCGGTGGTCAGGCCAAGTGCGTCAGTATCTATTGAGGAGATATTGAAAGCGGTTGTTTGCCCTGCTTCTGTACCCTGTCTCTTATACACATCTCCGAGCCCACGAGACGGACTCCTATCTCG
>CAJXUL010000271.1 GCA_913060615.1 uncultured Gammaproteobacteria bacterium
CAGCGTCAGATGTGTATAAGAGACAGCCCATGTCTAAAATCCTATTAATTTGCTGATAGCTGTTTGCTTAACGTTAGCGCGACGTCTTCAATCATGTCTTCTTGGCCACCAACCGTACCTCGGCGACCCAGTTCAACCAGAATGTCTCTCGCTGAAACGCCGTATTTTTTCTCTGCGCGTTGGGCAAACAGTAAAAATGAGCTGTATACGCCAGCATACCCTAGCGTGAGGGCTTCTCTATCGACGCGAATTGGGTGGTCCATCATGGGAACAATAAGATCTTCTGCTACATCCATAATACTGAATAAATCCACCCCCGTTTTCACGCCCATGCGCTCTAGTACAGCAACAAAGACTTCTAAAGGAGTGTTACCCGCGCCTGCGCCTAAACCAGCAACAGAGCCGTCAATACGCTTTGCACCGGCTTCAACAGCGGCTAATGAGTTGGCAATCGCCATACCCATATTGTGATGTCCGTGAAAGCCGATTTCGATGTCACTTGGTAGTTCGCTGCGCAGCAGACCAATTTTTTCGCTCACTTCAGTCGGTAGCATGTAGCCCGCAGAATCCGTACAGTACACGCAGTTTGCGCCATAGCTAACCATCAATTTGGCTTGCTCAACAATGGCTTCGGCCGATGACATATGTGCCATCATCAAAAAGCCCACTGTGTCCATATTCAACTTACGTGCTAAGCCAATATGCTGCTCTGACACATCGGCTTCTGTGCAGTGAGTAGCAACGCGTAACGTGGACACGCCTAAGTCTTTGGCCATACGTAAATGATCAACAGTGCCAATACCGGGGATCAGCAATGCCGACACTTTCGCTTGTGTCATCTGTGGTATAACTGCGCTCAAGTATTCTTCATCTGAATGCGCAGGAAATCCGTAGTTGACCGAAGAGCCACCTAGGCCATCGCCATGGGTCACTTCAATAAGCGGAATGCCCGCTTGGTCCATTCCTTTAGCAATTGTGACCATCTGCTCTTTGCTAATTTGATGTCTCTTGGCATGCATACCATCTCTAAGGCTCATGTCATGCAAGGTGACGCTTTTTCCGGATAAATTCATGTATCAGTCTCCTGTTATGTTCGGGCTGGCAATTGAACACTGCCTGACGCGATTTCTTGCGCAAACATTTCAGCGGTGCGTAAACCAGCCGCAGTCATGATGTCTAAGTTGCCTGAGTACTTAGGTAAAAAGTCCCCCAAGCCTTCTACTTCCAAAAAGACCGAAACACGATTTCCATCAAACACAGGGCCATTTTTAATACGGTAGCCAGGCACGTATTTTTGTACTTCTTTGGCCATGTTTAAAATGGATTCTGTAATGGCTTTTTCATCTGGCGTGTCTTTGGTAAGGCAATGCACTGTGTCGCGCATGACTAATGGGGGCTCGGCAGGATTAATAATAATAATGGCTTTGCCCTTAGTCGCACCGCCCACTTGCTCTAAGGCACTGGCAGTGGTGCGGGTAAATTCATCTATGTTTTTGCGGGTACCAGGACCTGCAGATTTAGAGGAAATCGTGGCGATAATTTCGCCGTATTCCACATCCTGCACTTGTGATACCGCAGCCACCATTGGAATAGTTGCTTGGCCACCACAGGTCACCATATTCACATTCATTTCTAGCTTTTTGGCATGCTCAGCAAGGTTCACCGGCGGCACGCAGAATGGACCAACCGCGGCTGGCGTTAAATCAACCATAATCACGCCCAGCTCGTTAAGCTTACGGCTGTTTTCTGCATGAACGTAGGCAGATGTTGCATCAAAAGCGATACGGATATCATCAGCTACTATTTGCTCCAGTACGCCATCTACGCCTGTTGCACAGGTTTTGATACCCATTTCACGCGCACGTTTTAACCCTTCAGAGGTTTCATCAATGCCAACCATCCAGATGGGTTCAATCCAGTCTGAACGCTTCATTTTCATCAGCAAGTCAGTGCCTATATTGCCTGGCCCGATGATGACGGCTTTTAGTTTGTTATTCATAGTTTCATTCACCTATAAGCAATAAGAATCGAGGCTACACAAAGCGTGCTGACACGCTGCCGATACCACCAACAGAAACACGCATAGAATCTCCGGCTTGAACTGGCTCTAGGGGCACTAACGAGCCGGACATAATCACTTCACCTGCTTTGAGTGCAATACCGTATGCCCCTAATGTATTGGCCAACCAGGCTACGCAGTTTACTGGGCTGCTTAATGCTGCTGCACCTGCACCTGTAGATACGATGGCTCCGTTTTTCTCTACCACCATGCCGCAGGTAGATAAGTCAACATCACGGGGATTTACCGCACGATCGCCTAAGACAAACACGCCACATGAAGCGTTATCAGCAACCGTGTCTTGGATTTTAATTTTCCAATCTTCGATGCGTGAATCGACAACTTCGATGGCTGGCATCACAAAGTCAGTTGCCGCTAGTACATCAGCTGCGGTAATACCTGGACCAAGCAAATCGTCTTTTAAGATAAAGGCGATTTCACCTTCGGCCTTTGGCTGAATTAGGTTTGCGCTAATAGGAACTTCTTCCCCTTCACTGAACACCATTTTGTCGGTCAAAAAACCAAAATCAGGTTGCCCCACTTTGAGCATGTTCATCACTGCTTTTGAGGTCACACCGATTTTTTTACCGATGACGCGTTCGCCATCAGCCAGTCTTAATTCATTCAAATGCAGTGACACTTGGTATGCATCATCGATGGTCATATCGGGGAATACTTCGGTCAGCGGTTTAATCGTATTTCCGCTGCGTAGCGCTTTGTATAGTTGCTCGCCACATTGTTTTATATTTGCTTCATTCATGGTTCGCTCTCTACATTTTGATACAGATGTTTTTAAGCTCTGTATAGAACTCAAGGGAATGGATGCCGCCTTCACGACCAATACCGGATTGCTTCGCGCCACCAAAAGCGGTGCGCAAATCGCGTAAGAACCAAGAATTAACCCAAGCGATGCCCACATCTAATTGCTGAGATACACGTATCGCTTTAGAGGTTGATTCGGTCCAAACAGAGGCTGCTAAGCCGTAGACTGTGGCATTCGCCATTTCAATCACTTCGTCTTCTTTATCAAAAGGCTGAATGTGACAACAAGGGCCAAATATCTCTTCTTTAACGGTTCGTGAGTCTTCACTTAAACCTGTCCAAATCGTCGGTTCAACCCAAGCCCCTTGGTCAAGTTCACCGCCCATCTGAGGTACGCCGCCGCCAAGATGGACCTTAGCCCCTTCTTCCACCGCCAGCGCGTAATAACTCAGCACTTTATCTTTGTGCTCTAAGCTAACTAAAGGCCCCATATTGACGCCCTCTTCTTCCTGTCTCTTATACACATCTGACGCTGCCGACGAATAG
>CAJXUL010000272.1 GCA_913060615.1 uncultured Gammaproteobacteria bacterium
CTCTCTATTCGTCGGCAGCGTCAGATGTGTATAAGAGACAGGTTAATGGATACCGTGGAACAGTTCGATGAAATTGAAACAGTTGCCAGTGACCTAGTACAAGCGTGGGCAAATGGCGACGACGCAACCATGGCAAAGCTTATAGCCGATCAAAATGGCACCTCTGAACTTCTTAAAGATTTTTCCAAGCAGCTGTTAGATCAGCGCAACGAGGGTATGAGTAAAAAAATTGCAGGTTATCTCAATACCGAGGAAAGTTACTTTGTGTTGGTAGGGGCAGCACATTTAGCTGGCCCAAATTCGATAATCAAACTATTAGAAAAAACCGGTTTGCATGGGGAGCGAATATATTCAGACGCAGGCCATCTCCAAACCACCCGATTCATCAAAAGCACAAAAGAAGTTAACAAAAAATAATGAGCGAACCGAAGTACAGTTATCCACCTCAAGCCAAATTTTTCAACGAACCGTTTGAACCACCTTTAGGCATGAGAAACCCACATTCCCAAACTATTCTTTCTAGCATGGGGAGAAAATTCTTCAAGGCTAAATGGCAGTCGGAGTTTTTAGCGCAAGCGCAGGTGCGTGAATTGAATGTAGCAGGCGTAAAATTAGTTGTGCACAGCAACTTTCAGAGCATTACCTCAGACCAAACACCTTTAGTCATGATGATCCCCGGCTGGCTCGGTAACGTTGAATCGACCTACGTACTTTCAGGTGCCCATACTCTGTGGCAAGGCGGTTTTAACGTTATACGGATCAACCTGCGAGACCATGGAGATACCGCACATCTGAACAGTGGCCTCTTTCATTCCGCGCTCATTGACGAGGTTGTCGCCCTGGTAAAAACTCTGATGAGTGAGTCCCCAAACGCACCTGCCGGTATCATTGGTTACTCCATGGGCGGAAACTTTGCATTGCGCATTGCCAAGCAAATACCAAAACTCGCTACACTGGCCGTCTGCCCTGCATTGAGCCCAGAAGAGACGATGCTCAAAATCAGTGGCAACATAATCTACGAACAATATTTTATGCGCAAATGGCGAGGCCTTTGGAGCAAAAAACAGGCGGCTTTTCCGCAGCTCTATAACTTTGAAGATGCAATGAACTTATCTTCAGTAATCTCACTAACAGACTATTTTGTTAAGTACCATACCGAATATACCAACACCGACGATTACTTTGCAGCTTATGATTTAAGTAAGGGCGCCCTTGAAGGGGTGAGAGCAAAAATTTTGGCAGCAGGGGACGATCCAATTATCCCTGCCAAACATTATGCCAACCTGCCAGAGTCAGTTTCCTTGGACTGGGTTGATCATGGCGGCCACGGGGCTTTTTTAGAAAACTGGCAGTTCGAGAGCTGGTGCGATAGGTACAGTTGCGCCTTTTTTAACCAAGCGTTCACCAATGAGCGCAATCTGTTGTAGTGAGACCAATGTGTCTTAGTACCTTGACTAAAATGGGCGGATACAGAACTAATGCACACAGTAAAAATTCCTATTAGGACTAAAACGCTATTTGGTTTGGGGACCGCGGCAGAAAACATTTGCCTCTATTCGTTTAGCTTTTTGGTAATGCTCTACTACAACCAAGTTTTAGGTTTACCAGCAACCTTAGCCGGCCTAGGTCCAACCATCGCACTAGTTGTTGATGCTATAACAGATCCTCTTGTGGGCTCTTGGTCCGATCGTTTACGCAACAAAAAGTGGGGGCGCAGACACCCATTCATGCTTGCAGCGCCAATACCGGTGGCGCTGTCTTTCTATCTGATTTTCGCACCGCCCGCTGGGTTAGGCACGACAGAACTATTTCTTTGGCTAATCTGCTTTTCTGTTTTGATACATCTTTTCATGACCTTATTCTTTGTTCCTCACTTGGCTTTTGGCGGCGAAATGTCTAAGGACTATCACGAACGCTCAACCATTATGAGTTACAACAACTTTGGCGGCTACATAGGTGCCGCTAGCGCTCATTGGTTTGGCCTGACCTTTTTCTTTTATGCAACCGCCGAACAGGCCAACGGTCTACTCAAGCTTGAGGCTTACCAAGACTTCGGCTTGGTCGCTAGTGTCATCGTAGTCATCTGCCTTTATATCAGCGCCTGGTTCACCCGAGACCGAATACCAACGCTTTCACAACCCGCTGAGTCAGCTCTACCATTCAGCATGTCTGCGCTCTTTACGGATCTCAAGCAAGCACTTCAAAACCCCAACTACATGTATTTACTCTTAGGCCTACTACTTTTAAGCATCACAATAGGCATGCGTGCAGCATTCAACAACTATATGAATCTATATTTTTGGGAGCTGGTATCTGATCAAATACGTTGGTTCATTATCGGCAGTGTCAGCGGCTATATCGCTGGATTTCTACTTACCTTTTACATCCACAAACGCTTCGACAAGCGCGCCTCTATAGTCCTCGCCACATTGGGCTATGGCATATTCGATGCACTACCGGTATGCCTACGTATGCTCGGAGTATTTCCAGAAAATGGCACAGACGAACTTTTTCCATCAATACTAGTTTGCCATGCCCTAGGTAGCGCCAGCCTTTCTGTACTTAATATCAGCGTAATGTCCGCATTAGCAGACATAGCCGACGAAAATGCTGCAAAATTTGGCGTACGGCAAGAAGGCATCCTCTACGCAGCTAGAGCATTCTTTGCGAAAGCTGACCGGGCCATCGGCACCCTGATTGCCGGCATAGTGTTAGATTTAATCAGCTTTCCAGCAAAAGCCATTCCAGGACAAGTAGATGCCAACGTTGTTATGTGGCTTGGTATTATGGACTCGCCTGCCACTATTATTCCGGCGCTGTTAGCGGCCCTACTGTATTCCGGGTACCGAATAAATCACAGCAAACACAAGGCGTTTAATCTCGCGCCGTGAGGTTAAGCAGATGACCGGTTGATTTCGGATCTAGGATCTAGGGTCTAGGGTCTAGGGTCTAGGGTCTAGGGTCTAGGACTCAGATCTTAGCAACACCAAAGACGTTGTCGTAACGAGGCCCGGCTATTTCTGAGCAAAAGAGCGCAACAGCGGCGCTCAAAACCCACTGACACTTTGAACGCTAGTATCGACTAACGCTAAGTCAGCCTTTTGGTAGATATTTCTACAAGAAACCGGTGCTGCGAAGGAGTAGCAATTAGCCATCTTAGCTTCGCCTTTGTGGATGATCTTATCTTCTTGAAGACCGTCAAATGAAGCGCCAAGCCTAAAGGCAACGGCGTTACTGGCTGCGTTATCTGGCAGAATCCTCATTTCAATGCGCTGAAAACCGAGCTGCTCAAAACCGTACTCGATGGCCAGTTTTACCGCCTTTGTACAATATCCTTGGC
>CAJXUL010000273.1 GCA_913060615.1 uncultured Gammaproteobacteria bacterium
TGTATAAGAGACAGGTCCATTGAAGAACTCAAATTACCCAGTGGCGAACAAACCGCAATCGCCAACAAGCTACTTGCGCCTTTTGCAGACACGCCTGAATTTGCTGAACAGGCGTTGGCGATAAGCCGGAGCCTTTGGCAAGGCGACAAATCCAGCGTCCCAAACAGCGGCACTGACAGTTCTGCAACTGTATTGAAAAAAAATAATGAATTGTTAGAGAAACTCGGCCACTACCGAGGCGGCGCATTTTATTTTGAAGGAGAATGGTTTTGGGGTGTAGACAGAATCAGCCTGCTGCGCGCACGACTATCTGAAGAAGGCTTTGCAAAGCGTCAAACCAACGACGGCCAGCAAGACCATTTAGCGCTGAAAGCGCTCAAAGTCACCGCTAACAGCGCAAGCAATGTGACCCTCGAGTACTTTCCCTCACTGCGCAGTCCATATACCGCTGTTGGTCATCAGCAAGTGGCGGATCTCATTCAGCGCAGTGGCGTACAACTAACGCTTCGCCCCGTTATGCCCATGCTCATGCGCGGCATTCCAGCACCCAGAGCAAAGCAGCTGTACATTATTATGGACTGCGCTCGAGAGGCTCGCGCAAAAAACATCGCCTTTGGCAACTTTGTAGATCCATTTGGTGAACCGGTTAAACGCGCCTTTGCCCTTTACCCAGGCGCATTGAGCTTAGGTCGCGGCTTGGAATTTATTGGCGAATATCTGGCGGCCTGCTTCGCCCAAGGCATTGATATAGATTCTGAGGACGGGCTCAAAACTGTGGTCAAAAAGGCGGGGCTAGATTGGCACGCATTACATATAGAGGCGGCAAAATACGATTGGCCAAACGTACTTGAAGAAAACCTTCAGACCATGCTCGGCGCAGGACTATGGGGTGTGCCAAGCTTCAGGGTCTCAGGCGGCAGCAAAGAAGGCAGCTTCTCGTGCTGGGGCCAAGACAGAATTTGGCGCGTAGAACATGAAATTGCCCTTAGATCTTCAAACATTTAGTAACTCAACAAAGCATATGAGAACCCAGAAATGAAAAAGCTAATCCTCTTTATTGGCACCCCCCTACTATTGATCACTATTGCTGGCGTCGCGCTCTACAACACGGCGGGGGGTCAAGATTTCCTCATCGAGCGACTTGCCAAGCTAGGCGCCAGCCAGAAAGCCATAGACCCAGAGGGACTCAATGTCATAGTTTGCGGCAGCGCATCTCCGTTAGGCAATGACCCAAACCGCGCCCAAGCTTGTATTGCAGTGGTCACGCCAGAGCATTTCTTTTTGTTCGACATCGGCGACCGCGCGCCTTTGAGAATCGCGCAAGGACGACTACCGGTAGCACGATTAAACGGCATTTTCTTAACCCACTTTCACTCGGACCATATCGCCGGGGTGCCCTCGGTGAACATGAATTCTTGGATTCAAGGACGCGACAGTGAACTCAAGGTTTATGGCCCCCAAGGCGTGGAAACAGTGGTCAGCGGTTTTAACACCGCCTACCAACTGGACAAAACTTATAGAACCGCCCACCACGGCGCTGACCTGTTACCGGCAGCCACGGCGGCCATGAACCCAATCACATTGACACCTGGGGTGGTATTTCAAGACGTCAACATTAAGATCACCGCATTTCCCGTAGACCATGCGCCCATTGATCCAGCTATGGGATACCGCATAGATTACAAAGGTCGCTCGGTAGTCATCAGCGGCGATACTGTTTCCACTGATTCGTTATTTATAGCGGCCAAAGACGCAGATCTACTGCTCCATGATGCACTTTCAGAACCTGCACTAGCCGCCGTGATAGCGGCAATGAAAGCCTCTGGCAATGATAGAACAGCAGCCATAGTCAGCGATGTGCACGACTACCATGCGCACTCCACCAACCTTGAAGAGCAAAGTAAAAAGGCCGGCATTAAACAACTGGCGTTCTACCATTTTGTACCCGTGCCCACTATGCCGTTGATAGAAAAGATATTCACAAGAGGTATTTCCGACGATGTGATTTTGACCAAAGACTTAATGACCTTTCAAATGCTGCCTAATTCAGAAGAGATCATTGTCACTGAGCCTTAAGCTATTGGTAGAGGGTCTATCGGCAAAAAGATCTATGGGTAAGAAGACCCATCAGCAAAATATCCTTCAACTAAACGCGCACTGAACTCAAATAGCGCGGCTAACTGAGGGGGAAAGGGGAAAGGGGAAAGGGGAAAGGAAAACGAGAAAGGGAAAGAAAAAGAAAAAAACCGGAAAGGAAAAGACAGAAGCGTAGCGCTTCTGTCATCAACATTGACCCTTTTAGCGTGGAGACCACGCAAAAATAGAGCCGTCTCACCGGCGTAAATTTTAGGGGTTGTTTATTGCAGGTACGCTGATCAAAAACAAGACGCCCGATTGCTCAGTCGTCTAACCGCATAGGGCGGCTAGGTGGCTATCCCCCAGCATGTATTTCCTCGCGAATGACACGGCGCAGCGTGTCTTCCAATGGCTCGCCTTGCCGCTCTACATGGGCGCGCAACGCTTCATTCATCAGCGACTGGTAGTTACCACCCCCTTCGACACTGTCCTTAAACCACTGAATAACGTCAGGGTCGAGGCGAATGGTAATGCGTTCCTTGGTAGTTTTAACCACCGCGCCACGTTTGCCGGCGCTAAAATCATAATTTTCTCTCATATCAGAAATCACCCTATCGCTAGTTCTTTGTTTAACAGCGCTCGTATTAATAGCACTTTTATCCATAGCACTTTTATCCATAGCGCTTTTATCCATAGCGCTTTTATCCACGCCCCTCTCTTTAACGACGCTCATTTTTCAGCCCTCATATTGCTCACGCTCTAGCCTGCTGGCCCGGCGAGCAGAAATTAGGCGAATGCTGCCACATTGATGTTGCGCGTTAACGACCACGAGCGTTTGCAACTTAAAATCTCTTCCTATCGTTATAAACCGTTGCTCATCATGGTGGTCAGGGTCTTCAACTGTGATGGCGGCACCGTCATAGAACACGCCAACAGCGTCAGTAAAATCCACACGATGTTTGAGTAAGTTAGAACGGCGCTTGTTTTTATCCCAATCAAACTTCATGTGAAATGTATGCCGTTTGTGCATACAATACAAGCAGATAATTTCATCTTTAACCTCCCTTTCAGGGTTGGGCAAGAGCGACTGCCCTAACAGCTGTTAATGATGATCTTCAAATAAGTTCCAGTACCAGCAGACATTTCCTTCAACGGCTACATCTAATGCACTCAACTAATGCGCTCAACTAACTGTCTCTTATACACATCTGACGCTGCCGACGAATAGAGAGGTGTAGATC
>CAJXUL010000274.1 GCA_913060615.1 uncultured Gammaproteobacteria bacterium
TTCGTCGGCAGCGTCAGATGTGTATAAGAGACAGGGCACAATGCCATTTTGGCGTTTCGAAGTACATGTTACTTTGGCAAAAACTGCACTGATTTAGCAATGAGTTACCACTTTGCTCCAACCTAAAGACATTCCTCAGAGCAAAGAGGTTTCGAGTAGAACCAAAGCACCCCCTCCACGCCAACATGAATCTATCCCAGCGCCGCTAAAGCCGAATGCTTCAGCAACTAAGACGCGCTCCAATGGGTGTTCAAGTGAATCACTGCAGCCAAAAATTTAAATCAGAACTTAATTTTATTTTTATATATATCCCGCAATATACTGTTTATATTATATTTTATACCTTCTCTTAAAGAAAATTATGAGCGCAACCTTACCCAAGCAACGGTATTACGTAGGTTATTGTTTTGGCCTCTAACCGAACCAGACGTTTATTCATTGGCAATTGCTCGCTATCCTTCCGGCACGCTAATCAGCCAAACAAAAAGATACAAAAACAATGAAAGCCCTTACTTACTCAGAACACGGTAACCCCAACGTATTAACCTTTATCGACGTACCGGAGCCAAATTTTGGCAAAGGCGACGCCCTCATAAGGGTGCGAGCAACCGGCGTGAACCGTGTAGATGTGGCTCAACGTAATGGCTGGTTCACACTGCCTAACTTTTCCCTGCCAAACATTCCTGGCATGGACGTGGCTGGCGAAATAATTGCGCTGGGCGAAGAGGCCGTGCAAGTAGCAAGCTCTAGGGGACTAGAGATCGCCATAGGCGATAGGGTCGTTGTCGACCCCTCCATGTCGGAAGTTCCAGCCTCATCAAGCCTTCACGGCAACGGTGACCTTTACGGCGACCTTGATGTGATTGGCGCCACGGTCCCAGGAGGTTACGCAGAACTATGCGTCGCCCCAGCCAGCCATGTCCACCTGATCCCCACAAACATGTCCTTTGCCCACGCAGCAGCCTTCCCGACTGCCTGGATGACTGCCCACCACGCCCTATTCGATGTCGGCAAGTTGTGCGCTGGCGAGACCTTACTCATACATGCCGGAGCCAGCGGCGTTTCCTTGGCAGCCATCCAATTGGCATGCGCAGCGGGTGCCACGGTATATGCAACGGCTAGCAGTGACGACAAATGCCAGCGAGCCATTCAAGCAGGGGCAAAAGCTGCGGTGACCAATCGCAGCACCGACATAGCTCAATGGAGCAAAGAACAGACCAATGGACGTGGCGTTAACATGGTGTTCGATCACGTTGGGGCCGCTCTATGGGCCTCCTCAATGTTCGCCTTGGCACCTCGAGGCCGCTTGGTGAATTGCGGCAACACCTCTGGCGATGAGGCGGTCATTCCCTCGCTGGGCTTTATGTTTCATATGGGTATTCAAGTCTTAGGATCGGACCCTTATCGCTATGAAGAGTTCGAAAAAGTCTGGCTGCAATACTGCTCTGAGGACTTCGACCCATCGATAGACACAACCTATCAATTAAAAGACGGCGCCGAAGCGCACCGGCGACTGGAATCAAATAATGTTGCAGGGAAATTTATATTAAAACCTTAACTTATTGATTTTGTTGCATATGAATATAAAAAATTGGCGCGCAAACGAACAAATACGGCTTCAACGATAATCTGACGCCTCACCAAAAAGTGTCATCCAACGCCATTAGCTCGCTACTTGAGGGCAACTTCAGAACATTCCGGGCACCCTCAATACCATTCCAGACAGATAAAAATGCCGGGATAAAACTGAACGCGGGACAACATAAAAATTGAGCGCACCAGACAACAACCCGCTCACGACACCAACCCAGGCTTTTCCGCTTCGCCCCCTGGCTATCCCTGCGCCACGTTCGGCCAATTACTTCTTTTTTCCACCTCCCTTCGCTAGTATTGAGCAACAACAAATAGTGTAGAAAGAGACCATTATGAGTGTACTAGTCACCTTAGAGTTACCGGCCAAAGCTGAAACTTTGGACGAATTTATGGCGGTCATGAGAGACACATTACTGGCGACCAGAGCTTACGCAGGCTGTGAAAAAGTTGAGACCTACTTAGAACAAAACACCAGTACCCTATTTCTTGTCGAGCAGTGGGAAAGCGCGGAGCACCAAGTTGCATATATGGGCTGGAGAGTGGAAACAGGCTTAATGGATGCTATTGGCGGCTTTTTAGCCGGGCCTCCGGTTGCACGTACTTTCGATCCCAAAAGCGACATTTAATTCAGCTCGGGCTGCTCGGCAATCGCCTTGCAGCCGCCTGCAAACCACCGAATAAAGCGGTGAGGCCATTCCCAGACCATTACCTAGCAATTCAGCCACCAAAACACCCGCAAAATAGCGAAAAAAAGCCTATCACAGCGTCAGTTGATGTATGATGCGCGCACTTCGGGCTCAGGCCAGCCCGCCCCACTCCCTTTCAGGACACTTCATGTCGGATTCCAATACTCCTTCGGTAACGTTTCGAGATCTAAACCTCAGTAAAGAATTACTCCAGGGACTTGATGAAGTGGGTTACGAAACACCTTCACCAATTCAAGCACAAGCCATACCACATTTGATGCAGGGATTGGATATCTTAGGCCACGCGCCTACCGGTACAGGCAAAACTGCAGCCTTCGCACTGCCCCTACTTTCGCGTCTAGACCTCAATAATAAGAGCGTACAGGTGATGGCTCTTGCGCCCACTAGAGAACTTGCTGTGCAGGTAGCCGAAGCATTTAAGCGCTACGCTAAGCACATCCCTGGATTTAACGTCTTGGCTATTTATGGTGGTCAAGACTACTCTGGCCAGATCCGCCAACTGAAGCGCGGAGTACATGTTGTCGTCGGTACTCCAGGACGGGTTATGGACCATATGCGAAAGGGCACTTTGAAGTTAGACGGACTTCAAGCCTTAGTCTTGGACGAAGCCGACGAAATGCTACGCATGGGCTTTGTCGATGAAGTGGAATGGATCCTCGACCAAACGCCACCAAAACGTCAAATGGCCCTGTTCTCGGCGACAATGCCGAAAGAAATTCAGCGCATTGCCAGACGTCATTTGGAAGACCCTCAAGAAGTTTCCATTAAAGCCAAAACCGCTACTGCGGAGACCATACGCCAGCGCTATTGGTTGGTTAGTGGTTTACGCAAGCTAGATGCCCTCTCGCGTATTTTGGAAGTAGAAGATTTTGACGGTATTTTGATCTTCGTGCGCACCAAGTTGGCCACAACAGACCTTGCAGAACAATTAGAAGCTAGAGGCCTGTCTCTTATACACATCTCCGAGCCCACGAGACGGACTCCTATCTCGT
>CAJXUL010000275.1 GCA_913060615.1 uncultured Gammaproteobacteria bacterium
ATATATAGGGCACCAAAGTTATGTACTGTTATGTAGTAAAATGACCAGTTTTCTGCCTTCAGAGGGGGTCAGCGAAATCACCTTTGGCTCCATCTGTTCTAGATCTCTATGATCATACAGGTAAATAATTTTCAGAAGGTCTTTTTTACCCTTTTATCAAAGAATTTGAATGGAAATTCCACATGAGAGGATTGCTGCGTAGAATAATCTGTCAAATATATTGATAAAGTGTTGAACAAACAGGACTTTCTGAAAATGATTAACCTGTATGACGTACCTGTTTTATCCCCCTTTGATATAATCAACATTGGAAACAAATATACAATACAACACCATAGTGCATAGCGCAAAAATATTTTCTAGTTGAATTTTTACAGATGAATTTTGTTTCTTGTAGATACTTATTTACAGGTTATTCTTTGTCAGATCAACATATTTTGTCACCAATTAACCCAAAATATGACGACTGATTTTTGTCATATTTTTCATATTGCTAGAATTGCGATTAGCGGCACAAGTAGCTAGAGTAACGCGAATCTTCAGATAGTCCAAAAAAGTGCAAAAACAGCTCATAGAAGGGGACCGGCTTTTTTTTATAGCTGAGAACCTAGCAAAAGATTTTTCATCATTTCCTGACATTAAGCGAGAGGAGCAGCCTGTTCCCGGATTATTGTCGAAATACGACATTGAACAGCTTAACGACAAGCTCTCAGCCCTAGATATAGACGCTTATATAGAAGCGGTCGTTGCCCCGGCGGAAGCCCAAGGTCGAGAGCCAGCGCCGCCAATTATCCGGCAGCTAGGTAAAGTCTTAGAAGAAGATAGCCTCGGTCCGTTTTATCAAGCGGTACTGCTAATGGATTTTCCTGGTGGTACAAAACGCCCAGTAGGGTTTATTGCCCAAGACAGATCCAGTGATAAAGGCAGTTGGATGCCTCAGCACCATTTGCGCGCGGCATCTTTCGCAGAATACTGTTCTGCCAGAGCCATTCCGCTGGTCAGTTTTATGGACACCCCTGGAGCGGATGCGGGCGAAGAAGCCAACGCGAATAATCAGGCTCACAGTATTAGTCGCCTTATTGCAGAAATGAGTAATGTCGATGTACCCACCGTAGGTGTCATCTATGGCGTGGGATATTCTGGCGGCGCTATCCCTCTGGCTGCAAGTAATTTGATCTTGTGTCTGCGCGACGGTGTCTTTAGCACAATTCAACCGGCAGGTTTAGCGAACATCGCTCGCCGCCTGAATTTGTCTTGGCAGGAGTGTGCAAAGTACGTCGGTCTGTCTGCCCCGGAGTTGCATGCTCAGGGCAATATAGATGCGATCGTCGACTACAGCCCTAATGACCCACCCCAGCAAATAGAAAAGCTGCGCAGCGCATTGGTCGGCAGCATCGTTAACATCGAAAATCTGACCAAAGAATTTGTTGCTGAAAATCCCTACATTTTGGATCACTACAAGCAAAGCCTTTTGCGTTATCTCAATCCTTCAAGCCAGCTACAGGCCATGGAAGACGTCGCTTCTCTTACGCTCACTAAGAACCCTACAGAATATGTCAACGTTTTCGGGATAGCCTACCGGTACTTGCGCTATTTGCAGGTGCGTAAACGTATTAAGGCAACAAGTGTGCAACAGTACGGGCGTCTAGCTAGTCAAGAAATCCCTTCAGGGGAGTTGCATATCCGAGCCGATCGCGAACGTCGACAGACATTCCTGTATTGGTTGCAAGACCCTGACAAAGTAGTTTACGACGAAGCGCTTTCCAAAGCGTGGCGCAATTACACAGATAAGCGCCAAGCCATGAACGACGAACGTGGCCGTATTGCGCAAATGATTTTTGGTGAACCCAAAGAAAATTATGAACTGGCGAGAAATAATATTCTCTCGGCGGTAGGGGCCTTTCTTTACAATCGCTGGAAAAAGGAAGCTGCGGGAAATCTCGAGTCGCTCAAGAGCTATTTAGAGAGACACGAAGATACTCATCAGATATTGCAGGTTACAGACGTTCAGAGTCCTCGGGCGTTCCTTGCTGTGGCTGCGAGCAACCCTAGCTTACAGTCACTGCTGCAAGAGCGTTTTTCCTATGAGGGTAAAAAGCTCCTTGTTGAGCAGACGGTGGCTGGACTATCGGAAGCATTTGTTGCAAAGCAGCTAACTGCTGAGCTGAATATGCTTATTACCGGCTCCCGCCTTGTAGATGGCGGTGAAGGCTCTGATGTAAAAGCTAATAGAAGTTATTTGGTCTCGCTTTCAGAAGGTTGTATAGACGCGGTCGCCAGTGGTAGCGAACCCATTGCACTTGCAGACATGACTATCCTTGACGTTCTTTTACATGATGAGCTGCGTGAAGATTTCATTAAAGAATGCGAGAATTTGCTCTTGTTTGACGCCTTTTACGATGAAGCTATTGGTCGTTTAGAAACCATTGCCCATGAAGCTCAAACTGATCAGACGTTGTCATTGGAAAGCGCTGAAAAGCTAATTGATGCTGCTTTGTCTGCCGCTGGCATGATGCTGAGGGTTCCGGTTAGCGATGCGGTCGAGCAGGTTGCTTTAAAAAATCAACTATTTGATTGGTATCAGCGTATTTTAAAGATGCCAAAAGGGATAGATTTTTTCCGTACTGTGGAAGAATGGAAGAAGCTAAGTTTTGCCCATTTGGCTGATGCGTTGTTCGTTATTGTGACCTATTTCTTTGGTACGCTACTTAACTCCTATGTGGTTGCGCAGCGAGAGGATAAGAATTATCAAGGTCGCATTACGCCGCGCAATATTGGCCGCCGCAAAGATTTCTGGAATCGTCTGGACATGGCTTATAACGATCTGCAAATGCAGGGCGTTTTACGTAAAGTTAAAGCCAATAATAAGTTCGGTTATCAGGACATTATCGATCGATATTTTGATCAGTGGGAAAATCGCTACGATGATTTGCTGAGTTCGGATCCATGCTCGTTTCCGGGTTTTCGTCTTTCTATAGAGAATGCACTAAACAACGATCTACCGCCTTGTGGTGTGGTTGCCGGTATCGGAACACTGAAGCAAACAGATGAAGGCGCGATAGCCAACCGTCGTGTAGGCGTCGTTATTTCTAATGTGCAATTCCAAGCCGGTGCCTTCGATATGGCCAGCGCAGAAAAAGTTTGTCGTTTGTTGGTAGCTGTCTCTTATACACATCTGACGCTGCCGACGAATAGAGAG
>CAJXUL010000276.1 GCA_913060615.1 uncultured Gammaproteobacteria bacterium
TTCGTCGGCAGCGTCAGATGTGTATAAGAGACAGTCTTTGGTCAGCCACTGTAAACTCAAAGATTGCTTCACCGCTTCGAAGTAATGAAAACCAATGCTCATCACTACCGTTGTGAAGTACAGGCCATATTCACTAGGGAAAAACCCCGCTGCTGCCACCCCGGCACCCAATAAGGCCAAAGCCAGCACAGCAAAAGTTTGTTCTTTCAGGATGAGTAAAACAAAGATAACGGTGAACGACAAAAACCCAGGCACCTCGCGCAGGCTCTGCAAAATGCCAATTTCCACGCCGGTGAATGCAGCGCGTTCAACCACAAAGTTATTCAGCAGCGCCGACCATGCGTTAAAGGCGATTGGCATAGCCACAGACATTAAAATCAGCAGCGTAATGGGCGAACGCCAAGTAGATTGCTTCATCAATTTTTACCTTCTAAAGAGGGAGATAACCTAACATGCCAGAGGCGCAATTTGGTCGCTGCCCAAGCCACTAGAAAAGTCACCCTCAGCGCCTCTCAACCAATTGAAAGACAAAACTGCCATGGGCCAGTAATTGATTTTCCTCATCAATCACTTGGGTTGTAAAGGTCATTACCCGACGGCTTTGACTGACCACTTTGGCCGTTGCACGAATACGTGAGCCAGCAGTGCTGCCGCGCACATAGGTGACATTGCCACTGGTGGTAAGTCCTAACACGTCAAGGGAGGCACAAGCATAAGCGCAGGCAGAATCCATCATGGCGTAAGCAACGCTGCCGTGGGTAAGCCCCGCGGCATTCACCCAGCGACTTGAAACCAGCGTAGCTAATTCGCAGCGTCCCTGCTGAGCACTGAGCACCTCAATGCCGAAATTACTGTGAATGTTTGCATCGCCCTGAATAAGTTCTGCGGCAAGAGAAGACTGACTAACCATGACTACTATCGATCCCAACTGCTAATACTGGAGACTAAGATATGCCATTCGCATAAATTATGCAGCAGCTAACTCAATAGCCAAACCGCTTGGCCTTAATTGACAATTCAGGCACGCAATTGTTCTCAATTAGCGTACCCACCTAGACCTCATTAAGAGCGCGCAAGGAGTCAGGCGGGTGTTGGCCAGACCCCACTACAGAGCTACTTAGCGCTACTAGGCGCTACCGAAACAGGTTGGATTGAACCACAAAGCAATAACAAAACATGAAGATGCCACCCCGTGACTAGTAATAGCACAAGTTATCGGAGAGAGCGGTACTACTCTGAGATTGAACCAAGCCCACCGCTGTTCGTCTGTTCGTCTGTTCGTCTGTTCGTCTGTTCGTCTGTTCGTCTGTTCGCACGAGCTTAACGCTGAGTTAATGCGCCTGAGAATGCACGTAAAATGGGCTTACCCAAGAAATGCAATACGGTACGTTTTGCTGTACGGATATCCACATTGGTGGTCATGCCCGGTCGTAACTCCACCTCGGCGAACTTAGGGTTTGCCGTAAAAGCATCTTCGTTGACTTTAATATGCGCTCGGTAATAGGTCTCGTCGCGTCCGCCCGGACCCTGTTCTGTAAGTGTGTCTGAACTGAGGTAAATCAGTTCGCCATCCAAATTTCCATAAATGGATGAGTCAAAGGCATCGAGCTTAATGCTCACCGGCAAGCCGTAATGTAACTGGCCAATATCAACTGGACTAATTTTTACTTCTAAAATCAGCTCGCTGTCTGTGGGGGATATTTCTACCAGCTCGTCGCCTGGGCGAATAACACCCCCCTGGGTATTCATCTTCAGATATTTAACCACCCCAGCAACCGGCGCCAAGATGTCTGTATGGAGCAAAATATTCTGTTGTTCTTTGAATTGCTCATTGGCCACTGCCAAATCAGTTTCGTACTTGGCGCTTTCTTCCATAGAGTTACCCAAGTATTCGTTCAGCACTTCAACCACCTTGCCTTTGGCTTCTGCCAGTTTGGCTCGGGCGTTCATCACGTCTAATTGACTGACATCTTGGTTAAGCAAAAGACGCTCGTTAATTTCCAGCTGTTGTTCTGCAATACCCAAATTGTAATTGAGTAAATCTGTGGTCTCATCCAGCGCTCTTTTACGTTGGTTATAAAGATCCAACTGAGCACCAACAAAATCCGGAAACTCATCCAGCTCACGGCCATAAACCGGTGTTTCTTGATTAGATTCTGCCTGCGCACGCATGAGCGCAATTTTTAGCGCTGCCACACGCGCTTTACTTTCTTCAAAGCCCGCCTTAGCCCGCACTTTTTCTAGCACAGCCAGACGCTGGCCTGCTTCCACCGCTTGGCCTTCTTGAACCAGCAATTTTGCCAACACACCGCCATCTGCCACTTGCACAATTTGGTTACGTGCAGTGGGAATAATTTGTCCAGTAGCCCTCACGGTTTGATCAATTTCAAAGTAAGCGGCCCAGCCAATAAAAGCCGCCACACCCATAAACAGCAGCAGCGATACCGACGACCACCAGGGTCGCTCGTCAACCTTGGTGCTATAGCCTCTATCACTAAAGAGGTCACCAGACGCGACATTACTCGTCACAAGGCCAGATGCGTTCGCTGGGGTTATTTCTTTTATTTCACTCATTATTGTTCATCAAGTATTTTTCAGTTCGTTGGCTTATGTTTTGCATAAGCCGCTCTAATCTAAGCCGCTCTAATCTAAGCCGCTCTAATCAATGTTCTCTTATTGTGGTTGTGGCACGTTGGGCGTGGGCGTATTGGGATCACCTGCATTGGGATTAGGCGCATTGTTTTCACTTAACTTTGCGATCACCGAATCTCGAGGCCCGTCCATAACGATCTTTTGTCCTGCCACAACAAGTATTCTGTCCACTAGCGAGAGTAGTTCGGGCTTATGGGTAACCAGAAATAAGTTGTCTTCAGGTTGAATAGCCTCTCGTAGCGCGCCAATAACCAATTGCTCTAGCGATCTGTCCATGGACGCTGATGGCTCGTCTAACAACCACACCTTAGGCTTGCGCAAAAAAGCTCTGGTTAAGTTCACCAACTGACGTTGTCCACCGGACAATCCTGTACCGCCCTCAAAAATAGGTTGCTGCATGCCTTCAGGATGCGGCGTAATCACCGTTTGCAGGAGGCCTGTTTTACGACACACCTCGAGCAATTCTTCATCACCGGGATCTAACAAACCCAGTGTTAAATTCTCGCGCAGAGTGCCAGAAAACAGCCGTCCTTCTTGCT
>CAJXUL010000277.1 GCA_913060615.1 uncultured Gammaproteobacteria bacterium
GAAGTACGCCAAGCACTCCATCAACTCTTCCTGACGTTGTTCGAGAGAATCGATAACCCCTTCGCCTACGCGTGCAAATACTACATCCGACCAGCGGGTTAGCTTGTAACGGTCTTCAAAGGGGAAATCAAAGAGTGTGGCCAACATCTGGGTGGTTAACTCTATAGATACCCTGTCTACCCAGTTAAATGTCTCGCCAATAGGCAAGTTGTCTAATATTTCGCCCGCCCTGGAGCGAATAGTGGCTTCCAGCTCTTTAAGGTTGGGCGGCGCAACAACATCTTGAACGGCCTTACGCTGATCATCATGTGTGGGCGGGTCCATGGCAATAAACGTCGGCGTATTGAAAGTACTGCTTTCATCGGGGTCAGCAATCGAGATCCGTGGGTGAGAGGAAAAAACCTCCCAGTTCTTTTCTACCTTCATAATGTCGCTGAAGCGAGTGATTGACCAATAGGCACCAAATTCACTTTTAGCACAATAATGTATAGGTGCGTCGTCGCGTAGGCGCTTGAAGAAATCCCACTTCGCTTCGCTACGCCACAAATCAATATGGCTTACATCAATCTCTTCTAAAGGCATGGTTGCTGGATCTTGATCCAACATACTCGCTAAAACTCCACTAGACACTGGCTTCTCTCCCTCGCTTGTTCGAATTCAATTGTCAGTTTAGCACTAAGTGTAAAAACTGTCTCAGTTGCCAAACGCTTGCGCGCTCTAAACCATCCTTGTTTGTACCGCCCGAGAAAAGAGCGGCTACGCTCACTCGGTGTTTACACAGATAAAGCCGGGCGATAGGATTGAAAAGCATTATGCAAAACAACTTATAGTCGGAAAATAACAATGATAATAAAAACGATAAGAACAATAATCGGCGCAACAATACTTATGCTTTCACATGCTGCAGTAGCCGGCGACCACGGATCAGCTTTGCATTTAGAAGAGCGCCAACCAGCTGCAATAATGAATGTCACATCAGTAAACCTTGGCGCAGACGCTTCAAGCATAACGGCAGAAGGTAAGATGGGTAACTACGGCAAAGTCTACGTAACCTACAAACTTAATTACGGCCCAAGCGCAACCGCGGGCTCGTCATCAGGTCTAGGAAGAGGTGTTATCGATGCAGATACAGTTTTTTCCGGCACTTTTAACGGGCGTTGGTCGCGGGAAGGTTCAACGTTGACGCTCAGAAACGTTGTTGACGTAGATAACGGCGACAAAAATCTGGACATCATTACTTTTGATACAAGAGAAGATACTTTGACCGTTAGGGCTTACATACTTAAGTAGCAAAAGCGCTAATAGAAGGGGCGAGCGCGCTCGGCCCCTTTCTTTATCTTTCTATCTTTTTATCTCTATCTCTCTATCTCTCTATCTCTTTACTTCATTGTCTCTTTTGACCCTACTTTCTTCCGCCGCCGCAAAAAAAATACGCTACTTCTATCACGTCTTTCAAACAGGCTGTTGTCGCAAAGAACTGGCAAAGGACTTCTTAATGAGCTGCTAGTGTCCGACTAATCTCTAAAAGAAACGGTCTGAAAGATAATAAAAACCGATAGTCTTAGGCTACCAAAAACCGGTTATCCACCCGGTTAATTTTAGTTGTAAACGGCACGCCCAGTAAATCCGCTAACGTACCTTTGCCCAGCATCTGCGACACTTGGGCCTGCTCAGCTAGGTCTAATGAATGGAAGTAGCCCTGAGAACGTTGTGTCAACCAAACTGCGTAAAGGTCCGCTCTATGCTCGGACTCAGCGCCTTGGTAATTCACCCGCTCTGCGGGTAACAGCGGTTGATCATGTTCAGGGGCAAAGGCGTACCCCGCCTGAGGGGTCAATTTTCCCATAGCTTGGTTGAAGCATAGCGCACCCACTACAAACTTCTTACCGTACTCATCAGCGATAAAACGCAGAACGGCCAGGGCCGTGTCAGGTACTTCGTCATTAGCTAAATATTCAATAGGCACAGCATAGAATTCTGGCGCTTGGACTTCAGGCAAAAGCATATTTTCCACCCACCTAAGCACT
The DNA here is from genome assembly GCA_913060615.1 of uncultured Gammaproteobacteria bacterium. Taxonomy (GTDB): domain Bacteria; phylum Pseudomonadota; class Gammaproteobacteria; order Pseudomonadales; family Azotimanducaceae; genus UBA4421. Next base: position 2,028 of record CAJXUL010000277.1, read on the forward strand.
CTTGGTCCTTGGTCTTGCATTACACGCAGTCCAGCAGGATCACGCCCCATATGAGCATGAAATGCACCCATAACAGCATAATCCGCAGCGGAAGGGTGTCCGCCTAAGAAGTAAGGGTGTTGAATAAGATGGGACTCAAATAATGTCAGCAGTTGCCTATACTTTTCATCCAAAGCTGCCCTCGCCGCAGGGGATGATTCTGGCAACCCATAGCTCATCATCCGGTTGGCTATAAGATCACCATATTTTTGCAAATCCGCATCGCCGCCCTGAGGCTTAAACGACCGCCCAAAGTCCTTTTTAATAAAGGCAAAATTTTCCTCAAACATCCACCTGTGCAACCACGCGAGTCGCAGCAATCCTTCACTACCCATCAACTCCATTAAGTGCACGAATATTCTTTGCTTTGGGGTCTTCGGTATCGCCGGCAAGTGAGGAAATTGTTCTTCCAGAAAATCCTGAATTGCGACGCTGTCTTGCAACACAACACCTTCAGGTGTCATTAGCTGGGGAATACGGTGACTGCCGGATGTTGGGCGAACGATCTGGCGAAAAGCCGGATCACTGGGCAGTCGCTCCACGAATGAAATGCCTTTCTTGCGCAAATAGGAGCGGGTTTTCGCAGTGTAATAAGACGCGTAAGATCCATAAAGGGTATGTCGATTTTTCATTTTGCCTCGCTAAATGCTTGCGCGCCACATTTCACTAACAGCAGAACAAAGCACCTCTCGCACTTAGTCGGCGAGCGCGCCTTCACCAATCTAGATCATCTGGGATAGCAAACTTGGCGTAGTGTTCATCATCCGCAGTTGGCGCTGCAACCTTATTTTCGTTGCTATGAGCAACAATGATGCGCTTAGGGTCGCGCGCAGCAATTTGCTCTGCGACCTTCTCATCAACAAAATGATAAATGCCGTTATTGTTAACCACAATAAGACGACCACTGCTTAGGGCTTCTAGTTGCACTTTGGTGACGTGGATTTTTTTGATCTTTTGCCCATGTACAAAATTGTAAGGTACCGCCTCGTCATCACTGACCTTAGTACGCCTGTCTCTTATACACATCTCCGAGCCCACGAGACGGACTCCTATCTCGT
>CAJXUL010000278.1 GCA_913060615.1 uncultured Gammaproteobacteria bacterium
TCGTCGGCAGCGTCAGATGTGTATAAGAGACAGGTAGTGTCTTCCTTAGGGAAGGGCATTCTGACATCTTCACTTGCTGCTCAGTTAGAGGCTCGTAACCTCAAAATTAATGTCCTAAAAATGGACCCCTATATTAATGTTGACCCAGGCACTATGAGCCCTGTGCAGCATGGTGAGGTTTTTGTCACGAGAGATGGTGCTGAGACAGACCTAGACCTAGGTAACTACGAACGCTTTTCTAATGTTCGTATGACTCGAAACAATAACTTCACTACAGGCAGCGTTTACGCGGAAGTGATTCGCAAAGAACGCCGGGGCGATTACTTGGGTGGCACCGTTCAGGTCATTCCTCATATTACTGACGAAATTAAGCGTCGCACTCGGCTTGCTGCAGAGGGTGTAGATATTCTGATTGTCGAAGTAGGCGGTACGGTTGGCGATATTGAATCCCAGCCGTTTCTAGAGGCAATTCGGCAATTGCGCATGGAAGTAGGGCGCAATCGCGCGCTGTTTATCCACCTCACTTACGTACCCTATTTGAGTAAAGCCGGCGAAATTAAAACTAAGCCTACCCAGCACTCTGTTAAGGAAATGCGTTCTATCGGCCTGCAGCCAGATATTTTGGTCTGCCGTTCAGAAACAGATATTCCAAAGTCACAGCGTGACAAAATTGCGCTGTTTACCAGTGTCGAAGAGCGCGCAGTAATTTCTATGATCGACGTGGACACTATTTACCGTGGCCCGTTGGAGTTGCACAACCAAGGGTTAGACACCTATGTTACTGAGCAGCTAGAGCTAGAATGCCCGCCGGCTGATTTGAGCGATTGGCAGGACGTTGTCGATGCTCAGCTGAATCCAAAACATAAAGTACGCATTGCCTTTGTCGGTAAATATCTTGAACTGCTCGATGCATATAAGTCGCTTATTGAGGCGATCAAACATGCAGGCATTCAAACTCTTACTGATGTCGATATTGAGTTTATTGATGCTGAGCAATTGGAAGCTCAGGGTACTGGCATGCTTGAGGATGTTGCGGCAATTTTGGTGCCTGGAGGGTTTGGTGGTCGTGGTTTTGAAGGCAAAATCTTGGCCGCCGGTTACGCTCGAGAAAACAAGGTACCTTATCTAGGCATCTGCTATGGCTTGCATGCAGCGGTGATCGACATCGCGCGAAATTGCGCAGGCATGTTGGACGCTCACACCACAGAGGTGAAGCAAGATGCGGCAGATCCAGTTATCGCTTTAATCACTGAGTGGACAGATAGAGAGGGGCAAATAGAGGTTCGAGATTCGGCCAGCGATTTAGGCGGAACAATGCGCCTAGGGGAGCAAGTTTGCGTCCTTAAACACGGTACGCTGGCCCAGCGAGTCTACGGCGAAGATTTAGTTCGTGAACGCCATCGTCACCGCTATGAAGTCAATAATCGCTACGTTGATCGATTGATCGAAAGCGGCATGGTTGTCGGCGGTCGTTCTGAAGACGGTGAGTTAGTGGAAATGTTGGAGCTGGCAGACCACCCGTGGTTCTTGGCCTGCCAATTCCACCCTGAATTTACTTCCTCTCCTAGAACAGGACACCCATTGTTCTCGGGATTTATCACAGCGGGACTTGCCTTTGCTGAAGGCACTTTAAAATAGCGTAGGTGAGAAATAACAAGTTCCGCTAGCTCAAATGGCGACTACATTCATTTTGGATTGAATAATTATGCAACTAGAAAATTTTGAAGTTGGTGGTGATAACCCTCTTTTTGTAATTGCCGGCCCGTGTGTCATTGAGTCGGAAACTCTGATTATGGAAACAGCTACGACACTCAAAGAGTTAGGTGAGAAAGTGGGCGTTTCGCTGATCTTCAAGAGCTCCTTCGACAAGGCCAACCGCTCTTCGATGGACAGCTATAGAGGTCCGGGCATTGAAGAAGGTCTGCGAATTCTTGAACGGGTTAAAACCGAACTGGCTATGCCGGTGTTAACCGATGTTCACGAAGACACGCCACTGGATGAAGTCGCCAGCGTAGTGGACGTTATGCAAACGCCAGCGTTCTTATGTCGCCAGACCAATTTTATTCTTAATGTCTGCGCCCAAGGCAAGCCTGTGAACATTAAGAAAGGCCAGTTTTTGGCACCACTAGACATGTTGCAGGTGGCCAATAAGGCAAAATCTACTGGTAACAAGCAAATCATGGTTTGCGAACGCGGTGCTAGTTTTGGTTACAACAATTTAGTATCAGATATGCGCTCGTTGGCATTGATGCGACAAACCGGTTGCCCTGTTGTATACGATGCAACGCACTCAGTTCAAATGCCAGGCGGCCAGGGTTCAGTTTCTGGTGGCCAGAGAGAGATGGTGCCGGTACTCGCAAGGGCTGCTGTGGCAGCAGGTATTTCAGGGCTATTTATGGAGTGTCATCCAAACCCCGCAGAAGCTATGTCGGATGGGCCAAATTCTTGGCCCTTACATATGGTTGGCGATCTTTTGGCGCAATTGATGGCTATTGACGCAGTTGTTAAAGGCCAGCCTAGATTAGAAGATCAGGTTACTAAGTCTTAGGCTGCAGATAAGACTCCTAAGACATTAAAGTTATAGACGCTAGAAAATATGAGGATTAGCAGGGCATGACGAAGATCGTAGATATTCACGCACGGGAAATTTTGGATTCAAGAGGCAACCCAACGGTTGAGGCCTTGGTGATTACCGAAGACGGTTATCAGGGCTTAGCCGCTGCGCCTTCTGGCGCGTCTACCGGCAGCCGTGAAGCATTAGAACTGCGTGATGGGGACAAGTCGCGTTATTTGGGTAAAGGCGTGCTGCAGGCAGTAGGGCACATTGATGGCGAAATACGCGATGCGCTCATAGGTAGAGACTGCGCTGACCAAAAGCTTATAGACGATCTTTTGTTGCAACTAGACGGTACGGATAATAAGGCCCGATTGGGCGCTAATGGCATGCTTGCGGTCTCGCTTGCTGCCTGTAAGGCCGCTGCTGCAAACACAGGGCAGCCCCTTTATCGCCACATCAACCAGCTCTGTGGCGGCGTTAAAATGCAGATGCCAGTGCCAATGATGAATATTATTAACGGTGGGTCACATGCCTGTCTCTTATACACATCTCCGAGCCCA
>CAJXUL010000279.1 GCA_913060615.1 uncultured Gammaproteobacteria bacterium
GAGATAGGAGTCCGTCTCGTGGGCTCGGAGATGTGTATAAGAGACAGCAGTTGGGATGCTTAGAATCAAGCACAAACCCAGAACCCCTGTTTTGCATAGCAATACCCGTTCCCGGCACCACAATGCCGGAACCGAAGGCACGGAAGTTAGACTGAATGAAAGACACCATCATGCCCGAGCTGTCAGCGCAGGTGAGATACACGGTGTCGTGACTCACCGGCAGCGTCATTGGCGGCAAACCTTGGGCCTTATCGGTAATGCTTTTAGCTGCCGCCTCAAGCGAGCCCTTTTCCAACAAATCTTCCGGGCTCAAATACATAGCCCCAGCATCAGCAAAATGCTCCTGAGACGCATGCACAGCAACTTTCATCGCCTCAATTTGGTTATGCATCTGGGCCGCTGTATCTATTTCACCCACTGGCAGATGCTGCAAAATACCCAGCGCAATCTGAGCCGCCAAACCCTGGCCGTTGGGCGGAATCTCGTGGAGATCTACACCGCGATAATGCTGGGCAATAGGCGTCACCCAATCCGCCTGATGACTCAACATGTCCGCCATGTTTAAAGCGCCACCACCGGCAAGTGATGCTGCGGTAATGGCTTGAGCTAACTCGCCCTGATAAAACTCTTGGCCATGGCTTTGTGCAATGAGGCGCAGACTTTTAGCCAGGTCAGGCCGGCGGAAGCGCTCTCCAGACTGAGGTGCCGGCAAAAAATGCTCGCCAAAGTCAGGAAAGTCATCGTAATAACGCGCCAACATCTGCCAGTAATAGGCGGACTTCGGCCCCACCAAAAAGCCCTCTTGCGCATAATGAATAGCCCATTTAAACAAATCTGGAAAATCCAATTTGCCGTAGCGATCACTCAACGCCACCCAACTGCTCACTGCGCCGGGGACAGTGACGCTGTCCCAGCCCAGCTCTGGCATTCTCTTCAAACCCTGAAAACGCCCAAGACTCCAATCCATAGGCGCTCGACCCGAGGCATTTAGACCCACCACCTCACCGCCATCCCAAAGCAAACAAAACGCATCGCTACCTAAGCCGTTGTTATTCGGCTCAACCACCGTCAGCGTAATAGCCGCAGCCAGCGCCGCATCCACAGCATTACCACCACAGCGCAGAGCATCTAAACCAGCGTGCACGGCTAACGGCTGAGAGGTTGCTACCAAATTATCAGCAGCCACCGGCGAGCGGTTCGACGAATAAGGTTGATTGGGACTATACATAGCGCCTCGCTAAATTCGGTTAATCAGTTAGTCGGCCTATTCAATGACCAATAATATTAGGCCTAAGAATGTGCCAACACCTAAGGCAATAGCAAGGTGCTTGAAACAAGCCCGCAAAAGCTGTCAGAAGAGACATTTAGCAAGGCACTCACGGCCCACACAAAACCGGAGCAACAGCTAGGCAAAAGAACAAATCTTTGCGACCCTAACCGCCATCAAAATTCATTGGATATATTGTGAGCCACGCAGATAACACTTCAGGACAAATCTCAGCCGAGATCAAACAAGCCGCCCAGGCGTTATTGACGCAACTCACTTTAGAAGAGAAAGCAAAGCTCTGTTCCGGCCAAGACTTTTGGCACCTAGAAGGTATTGAGCGCCTAGGACTAACCCCCGTTATGGTCACCGACGGGCCCCATGGCCTGCGTAAACAAGGCGCAGCCGCAGACCATTTGGGCGCAAACAAGAGTATTCCAGCCACCTGCTTCCCAACCGCTTCAGGTTTGGCAAGCTCGTGGAACCGCGAACTAATGCATGATGTTGGCGCAGCACTTGGCGAACATTGTGTGGAAGAAAACGTCACCGTTTTACTCGGCCCGGGCATGAACATAAAACGCCACCCCTTGTGCGGCAGAAATTTTGAATACTTTTCTGAAGACCCGCTCATTTCTGGAGAAATTGCTGCGGCACTGGTTTGCGGCATTCAAAGCCAAGGCGTAGGCGCGTGCTTAAAACACTTTGCAGTGAACAATCAAGAATTTGGGCGTATGTATATGGACGCCATAGTTGATCCACGCACCCTGCGTGAGATCTATCTAAAAGGTTTTGAAATTGCCGTCAAAAAATCCGCGCCATGGATGGTCATGTGTGCCTACAACCGACTGAACGGTGAATACTGCAGTGAACACAATTGGTTATTAAACAAAGTTCTACGCGACGAATGGGGTTTCGATGGGGCCGTTGTCACCGACTGGGGCGCAACCAACGATCGCGTACTAGGCGTCCAATCAGGCCTCGACCTAGAGATGCCCAGCAGCGGTGGCATTAACGATAAGTTAGTACTTAAAGCCGTAAAAAATGGCGAACTAACTGAAGCCGACCTAAACAAAACCGTACTTAGAAATCTGTGTATTAGCCTCGCTGGGGCAAAACTGCCAGAGCGCAATGTAAATATCGATCTTGCTGCCCACCACAAACTTGCACATAGAGCAGCAATTGAATCCTGCGTACTACTTAAAAACACAGCTGGCCTTTTACCCATTAACAACAGTGAAAGCGTGGCACTCATTGGCGCGTTTGCAAAAAAACCAAGATTTCAAGGCGCCGGCAGCTCACAGGTTAGACCCACCCAAGTAGACACCTTGTTTGACGCGCTCAGCGAAAACATAGACAACCTAGTCTACGCCGAAGGCTTCGATGCAAAGCTCAGCGGGTTAGACCAAGCGCTAATTGATGAAGCCGTTGCTGCGGCCAAGGCATGCAGCGTGGCCATAGTTTATGCGGGCTTACCTGGCATTTACGAGTCTGAAGGGTTTGACCGCGAACACATGCAACTCCCAGAGCAACACAACCGCCTCATTCAAGCAGTTGTTCAAGCAAACCCAAGAACAGTTGTGGTACTGGCTAACGGCGCGCCGGTAGAGATGCCTTGGATAGACCAAGTACCGGCGGTCTTGGAAGGTTACCTAGCGGGTCAAGCCAGCGGCAGCGCCATTGCCGACATTCTAATAGGCCTAGCGAACCCAAGCGGCAAATTAACAGAAACATTTCCACTCAGCCTTGAAGATGTACCGTCAAACACATGGTTTCCGGGCGAGAAACGCCAAATTCAATATAGAGACTGTCTCTTATACACATCTGACGCTGCCGACGAATAGAGAGGTGT
>CAJXUL010000280.1 GCA_913060615.1 uncultured Gammaproteobacteria bacterium
AATCATCAATGAGCGACATCAGAAAGGCATTTTGCCAAAAGGCATATTCATACCCGAGAGCAGACCGCCACCGATACCGCTCATTTTTTCACTCTGCACTTTCTCTACGCGCCGCACGGTGTCATTGCATGCCGCTGCCAGCAAATCTTCCAGCACGTCTTTTTGTTCATTAAGTAATTCTGCATCAATGGACACACGCTTTACCTCGTAACGCCCGTTCATAGTCACTTTAACCATACCCGCGCCACTCTCGCCTTGCACTTCTAGGTCTGCAATTTCTTGTTGCGCCTCTTGCAACTGCGACTGCATTTGCTGGGCTTGTTTCATCAAATCACCTAAGTCTTTCAACGCCTACTGTCTCCATTTGAATTGGCTTCTTTTATCTAGAGCGGCCTTGTCTAAAGCTGTTTGCGCACAAATAAATTTATGCGGGTTTTATCTCATCGATACTGCCGCCAAAGTCTGCCAACAAACTTTTCACGGTCTCATCTGCTTGCAATGCCTGTTCTGCAGAAATTTGACGCTCATGGGCCAATCGAGCCCGATACACAGCGGGGGTTTCTTCTCTCACCTCACCTATTTCTACCGTCAAATTGACCGTTTGATCACAGGCTTCGCTCAACCCGCGACCTAAATTTATGACCTGGGCGTCGCTCAATAACATGTCGTGTTGACTACTCAGCAATAACGCAACGTTAGGCAAGGCGAAGGAGAGTGGCACTGCGTGTTCAGCTATCATGCGAGCAACACCACCTATAGTGAGACTGTGCACCAGTTCGTGCCAATGGCGCAGCGCATCACCAGTAACCGTTACAGGCCAGTCACTTTTATCAATATCTTGTTCTGACTCTTGCTTATCAGTGGCCGCTTCTTCGACCTCTTTGCCGACCGCTTTTTCGGGGGCTTTTTCCGAACTTGGGACTACTGGCCCGGGCACTTGTTCAGATGCTGACGCAGACTCCGATTCAGGCTCTGATCCAAGCTTTGATCGAGGCTTTGATTCAAACTGGGGCGCTAGCTCAGAAGTTTTTTTTTCAGCCACCGGCTGCTCTAGTGCTGCGGCGCTGGCATGAGGCGTGACGGCAACACTGTCATCCGCACTATTGGCATTATCCGCGGGCTTTGGCTCAACTTTAACGCCTTGCGCAGGTTCACTAGTAACCATAGGTGGGCTACTCGAGTCGCCTTCTGAGTTGACTCTAGGTGGTACTTTACTGTCGCCCTGAGGCGCAAAAGCCAACATGCGCAAAAGGGTCATTTCAAAGCCGCTGCGTTGATCGGGCACAATTGGCAAATCGCGCAAGCCCACCAGAGCAATTTGGTAATAAAGCTGCAACTCATCGGCGGCAAAAGTGCCGGGCTGGGGTTTCAGTGCAATATCTACCGCCATACCGTGCAAAGCTTCTAACAAGCCTTTCAGCACGTCGGCGAAGTCTGCATTACGCTCGGCAAGCTCGGCGGTCAGAGCTAAAATTTGCTCGGCAGAGCCAGCGCTCAAGGCTTGTAGAAGCGCGGTCACTTCGTCGCGCCCCACCACACCCAACATCGTCACTACATCATCATGGAGCAATTTACCTTGCCCAAAAGCTATGGCTTGATCAGTAAGACTAAGGGCGTCGCGCATACTACCTTCGGCCGACCGTGCGATTACTTCAATAGCAGGTGTCTCAAAGACAACTTCTTCAGTGGTCAGAACTCCGGCGATGTACTCAGTAATTATTTGCGGAGAGATGTTCTTCAACTGGAACTGCAAACACCGGGACAATACCGTTACCGGTACTTTTTTAGGGTCTGTCGTGGCCAGCAAAAACTTCACATGTTCTGGCGGCTCTTCCAGCGTTTTCAACAAAGCGTTAAAACTCGCCATTGAGAGCATGTGAACTTCGTCAATCAGGTAAACCTTATAGCGCCCGCGCGCTGGCATGTATTGGGCGTTTTCTAGCAGTTCTCGCGTATCGTCTACACCCGTACGTGAGGCGGCATCTACCTCGATCAAATCTATAAAGCGATTTTCTTTCACTTCAAGGCAAATTGAACATTCACCACACGGACTGGAACTGACACCGGTTTCGCAATTTAGGCTTTTCGCCAATATTCTGGCGATGGTGGTTTTACCCACACCCCGAGTACCCGTGAACAGGTAGGCATGGTGCAAGCGACCATTATCCAAGGCGTGGCTCAGCGCACGCACAACGTGCTCTTGCCCAACCAAGGCATCGAAACCGCTGGGACGTAATTTTCTAGCTAGAACTTCATAACTCATGACGGGTATCCTACCAGCCTACTGGCTCAGGCTCTAAACAACTTGCACAAGATAATGACAATAAATGATCTTTTTCAGCGCTCAGATTTCCTAATTATTGGACATCGCGGTGCTGCCGGGTTGGCACCGGAGAATACGATAGCCAGTTTTCGCCTAGCAATTGAACTGGCCTGCCCCATGATAGAGCTAGACGTACAGCGCATTTATAGCGAAGACGGCACCCCACGGTTAGTTGTATTTCACGACGATAAGGTAGATCGGACCACTAACGCCAAAGGATTAATCACGAATTTCAGCGTTGAGGCGCTTGAGAAAGTGCGCTGCGCCGACGACTTGCCCATTCCAATGCTTGAGGACGTCATTGGACTGCTAACCAAACACCCAAATGTTGGCTTGAACATAGAGCTTAAAAGCAAAGGGACTGCCGATTTGGTGGCTCAGGCAATACAGGCAAATCCACACATACCCGTTTTAGTATCGTCATTTCACCACGACGAATTGGCGCAATTTAGACAAGTAGATAAGGCCACACCGGTGGCTCCGCTGTTTGCGCGGTGGCGAGAAGACATACGCGACATTGCCAATAATCTTGATGCGGTCGCCATTAATATTGCGGCCACATCCATTACCGCGGCGCGCATGCAGACTTTGCGCAAGAGCAGGTTACCCATCTTTGCCTACACTGTGAACGCCCCCGGCAAAGCAGACAAGTTACAGCAGCTAGGGCTAAAGGGCATATTCACTGATCGGCCAGACAAGTTTGAAAAGTATCTGTTAATTTAGATTAATTTTTCTATTCAAGGTTATGATTTATAT
>CAJXUL010000281.1 GCA_913060615.1 uncultured Gammaproteobacteria bacterium
CCTCTCTATTCGTCGGCAGCGTCAGATGTGTATAAGAGACAGAACAGTGACAAGAGAAAAGACCGGCGAATTATTGAACTGCGCCATTCTGGCGCCGCAGAAATTTCATCAGTTACACAACATACCTAGGCCTGTGGCTGCGTCGTGCGTTTCATTACCAGAAGAAAAAGTCGTTGCTGACGCTGTAGTGGCCAGCGTAGGTTTGCCTTTCGCATTAACTCAAGTTGTTAACTTAGAGGCTATAAAATCTGCAAAACCCAATATTGCAGCCTTTGAGTATTGTAATGAGCACCACGGCTACCCAGACGAACCTTTGTGCATGATGGTCTATTATCAGTCTGATTCCGGAGTTATACATGCGCGAATGTTCAGTCCACTTGCCGGCATTTATGAAGATCCCGCAACAGGCTCTGCATCTGCGGCCTTAGCTGGGCTGTTAGCAAGTGGCGATAAACGCACAGACGCCAGTATTAAATATGAGGTTTCCCAAGGCGTAGAAATGGGCCGGCCAAGCGAAATTTATCTGCAAGCGCAAAAAGTCGCTGGCGAGGTGGCATCTGTTGCCATTGCAGGACAGTGCGTGCCGGTTATCACAGGCACGCTGACGCTGTGACGAGGAAGCAAAACTTCAGGCTTAGTGCCCTGGGTGTTTATATCCTAACTTGAGGTGGCACTTGCTGGGACTTGCTGGGACTTGCTGAGACTATGACGGACGCTTAGCGTCTTGGGGTAAGGGCAGCAGCCTATGTAGCCCAATTAGGCTGCTGGATTTACTCGCACCGCATTTTATGCTGATTGCAGCAGTGCGACCAAGGTCTCACGTGTGGCCTGTGCTTCTTCTGGGTTCAAATAAAATTCCGATGCAGCAAAATCTGTTACGCCGGCCTCACGCATTTTACTGATACCTTCAACAACTTCATCAATGGTACCCACGATCGCCACATCAGCAGGGCCCTCTACGCCTTCGCGGTCGAGCATGGCGCGGTAAGAGGGCAACTGACCATACATTTTTAAATTTTTGCCAATAACACCGCGTACCACGTCGGGCTGATCGGTCACGCAGACGGGCAGGGTGGCAAGTATTCTTGGCGCCGCTCGCCCAGCCGCATTGGCGGCTTCTGTAATTACCGGGGCAATATGCTCTTTGACTGTCTTTGGGCCCACCCACGCAAGGGTAGTGCCATCGGACAACGCGCCAGCCACCCTCAGTGCTTGCGGGCCAAGGGCTGCCACAAGGACCGGCACGTGGGTTTCTGGCGCGCGGAATACCTTCGCATCGCAACTTATCGTTTCACCAACAAAGTTCACCGAACCCTCTCTAAGTAGCGGCATTAGGACACTTAAGTATTCGCGTAAATGCCGAATAGGCTTTGCAAAACCAATACCCAATTGGGCCATCATGGTTTCATGGGAGAGGCCTATACCTAAGGTAAGTTGAGGCGTCATCATGTTAGAGACCGTCAGTGCCTGGCCAGCTAGAATCATGGGGTGTCGCGGATGCGTGGGAATAATAGCGGTACCCAACTCCATGCTAGTAACGATTTGTCCAACAGCGCTCAACACTGTTAGTGCATCAAAGCCTCCGGTAGGGTGCTCGGCGAGCCAATAGCTGGCAAAACCATCTTTGGCTGCCTGCATTGCATGATCGCGTACCGCAGGAACTGATGCTTTTTGTACCAATCCCGTTCCGTTAATGCCAATTTTCATCCTTTATTCCCCTCTATCACCCTTTACGAAAACCTCCAGATAATGAGGCTTTATTGCCTAACCATAGCCTTTTTACTCAGACACCGTTAGCCCTAGAAGCTAAGGGGTAATGCAAGATAGCCTTGCGGTGTTTGATTAATGGACCTTATGCTGCTCACGGCCGATTGTGCGAGCGGTCCGCCCGTATCGTAGATCGCGTGGTTTATTGGTCCCCTAAGTTGGAATGAAATATTTTGCAAAAGACGATAACCAAGGTAGCTCTTGCCTATATCTTTGATGCTCAAGGTCGGGTGCTTATTGCGAAACGATGCCAGAGTAAGCACATGGGTGGTTTCTGGGAATTTCCCGGCGGCAAGCTAGAACTTGGAGAGTCGCCGGTACAAGCCATTGAGCGCGAGATACTTGAAGAGCTGGCAATTAGAGTGACGGGGGATGCTGTGTTGCCTAGTTTTGTTCTACCTCAAAGCGACGATTTGCTGTTTTTTCCTATAGTTTGCAAATGGCTGGGTGGCGACATTGTGCTTTTGGAGCATGATGAATACCGTTTTGTGGTGCCAGAAAATTTGGCGGGCGACTTTTTAGCGCAAGTTTCTTTGGCGGACATTTCTTTGGCGGACGTTCCTTTGGCAAAAAATAGCTTGGCGCCAGCGGATGTTGTAGCGGCGCAATTGTTAATCAATTTTTTGCGCGCTAAGCCTGAAAAATGAATAGAGTAGCTGTAGGGATTACGCAAGAGTAGGTGGAGAAAAATGGAAATTGAACACGGTAGTGTAGAAACGGCTCGTCATAAGAGTGCTTATTTGGCCTGTGGTCCTGAAAACGGTCCAAGAATATTTTTTGTCCACGGTTGGCCTGAGCTGTCTTTGAGCTGGCGGCACCAGCTATTGACCTTAGGCAACCTTGGCTTTAGAGCCATTGCGCCAGATATGCGTGGCTACGGTAACTCGTCAAATTACTCTAAACACGAGGACTTCGCTGTCAGCGAAGCTGTACAGGATATGGTTGAGTTACACGCTGCATTGGGTGAGGGCCCAGCAGTCTGGGTAGGGCACGACTGGGGCGCGCCAGTGGTTTGGAGCGTTGCACTACACCATCCTGAAATAGTCCATGCCTTAGCAAACTTGTGCGTACCGTTAGGTCTTGAGGCAGGGGTGGACTCCATCATGGCGCATGTTGACCGAGACATTTATCCCTTAGATACCTTTCCCAAGGGGCAGTGGGAATATCAATTTTTTTACAATGAAAATTTTGCTGCGGCCCAAGCAGAGATGGAGGCGGAGCCGCTTAAAACAGTGAAACTGCTGTTTAGAAAAGGCGACCCGGCGGGCGCAGGGCAACCGGCTTCTACCGCTTACACGCGCGT
>CAJXUL010000282.1 GCA_913060615.1 uncultured Gammaproteobacteria bacterium
ATACGGTTAGTACGGAGGTTACTTATGTTGGCGGCTGGCTGCCTTCCTAGGAATGTCGGGTTAAGCGTTTGAGCCTATATTTTTGCTGTCTTTAAACTGGGCTACGCTCGTTTAAAGATCCGCAGTATTCGCCGCAGAGACTCTTCAGAAATCGACTTCGAAACCTGGCCGCTTTCGCCTTTAGCCGTATAAATAATGACAAGACGCCCAGTCCCAGGCTCTTCTCTTGCGTGTAAATTTTGTCCCCATTCCTCGTCATCGGCCATTTCGATTGCTCGCCTGGCAACTTTTGGATAGAACTCGGCAGCACTCATGCCGTTTTGGATACCCAAATCTTCGATGACAGCCAGCAGGAATGTAGTGTGCAGCTGGCGAATGGGTTTTGTAGCTATATCTTTATCTTGGTATTCGGATGGTTTCCTTTGTAGCGCAGCGAACTCTGCTGGTCGCAAAGATCCGAGCAAGAAGTTTCGTATTCCTGCCGCCGCGTCGAAGCTACAGTGTCTGTCAAACCAGCCGCAAAACGATGCAGTCAAATCACCGCCTTGATTGCGAATGCCAATCTCAATAATTTGTTCCATGCTTCCGTTGAACCATGCGCTCGCTTCTTCGGTGTTTTTGAGTAGGTTGCTCAACTCCGCTGAGGTAGGGGTGACCATCTTCACGCAGGCGTTCCAGAAGCCGTCGACTGACTCGAAGTGCTGCAGCAATTCTAGGCCCGTCACTTGCTCCACACGTCCAGCCCGGTCGAGTTGAAGTGCGATGAGATCTAAATTTTCTCTGGTCAGGATGGAAGTCATTCCATATGGCTCTTAAATTCAATGTCGGAGTCTAATGTATCAGTAAGGACCAGGAATGCACTTAGAGGGTCTGTTCTGTGAGGGGCTCAAAAAGGGTCTGGGTGGATAATAAAAATAAAAAGTGTTATAAAACAAGAGCTTAAAATATTTATTGGCGGAAGAGGTAGGAGTCGAACCCACCAGGCACGTATTCGCACCTCAACGGCTTTGAAGGCCGCGCACCCCACCGGGAGCAACGCTCTTCCATCTGCGATTGTACGCGTAACCGCTAACCTCTGGCTATGTCCATCTTTTGGAAATGACCTTTCATCATAACAAATGCTTGTTTGCAGGTGCTCGTCCAAAATTTGCTCAAAATGGGCAATATTTGTCGTCACGAGATTACCGCGTTAGATTAAGCCCGCTATGAGCGGGCCGTCTAGGTTTGGGGCGTATTGTCTATATTGGGATATGCGTGCCGGAAGCATTGGTGCTCACTGGTTTTTGTGCCACATTTGGGAATATTTCTTTAAACAGGCTCAGCATGTTTTGTGTTGAGCGTCTGTCTGCTGCCTCATGTAGGCGTCCTGGTGGTCCTAGTCGTGGCGGTAGCGCAAAGCCATGTGGGGTTTTTGCATGGTGATGGAAGCTCCAATCTACCCCCGCCTCTTCCATTTCGGCGAAGAAGCGCTGCTTGCTTTCATCGGATACCAAATGGTCGTCCGCGCCATTTTCAATGACGATAATGGTGTCTGTGTTGTAATTGTTTGGGCTTAGCTTGAGGGCTGGTCGCTCCGCACCATAGTGGCCGGGGTTTGGGTCTTCGCCGGTTTGTAGTAGGCCGTGAAAAGACACTACGCCAGATAAGTTGAGTCCGCCGCGAACCCCCTCAATAACTGCCATGCCGCCAAAGCAATAGCCGATGGCTGCGGGTGGTGTATGGGACTCCACCGAGTCCTCGGCTAAGCCTGCGTCGATCCAAGCACCTAGTAAGCCGCGGAAGTATTCGTGGTCGTGGTCTAATCGCACCATGGCTTTGAAACATTTGTTTTGAAAGCCTTGGATCTTTGTTGGATCGGTTGGAAAGTCGCGCTCACCGTCAGGTACGTCTGCGCCATACATATCGATGGCTAGGCCAACAAAGCCAACTCTGGCTAGGTATTCGGCCACGTCCACATCGAAAGACTTAAGACCCTGATAATTGTGGATCACAATGACCATTGGGCGCGGGCCAAGTTCAGCGGCGGGTGCTACCAGATTAGCTGAGTAGTCATTGCCGCGGAAGTTGATGCACATGGATTTTCTTTGCAGGCTTAAATCTTCGTCCCACAGGTGTGTATTAGTCATTGTGTCTCTCCTAGGATCTCTTTTCAATTATGGGGCGCACTATTAGGGGTAGGTACCTAGAACAATGCGCTGATTTTCTTGCCTGCGCGTAAAGCCTTTGCCATCAAAATATTCCAGTACGTCTATGGCCACATTTCTGCCGATACCAGTATGGTCCCGAAATTCTCGTACCGTAAAGGCCTTGGTCTCTGTGTTGCGTGCTGCCAGCAATTTAATGTCCTGCGCTATTTCTATTAACTGCTTAGGCAGGTAATAACGGTGGCTGGCTATGTTCACCAACAAGCCGCGCTTGACCAGTTCGTTTATGCTTCGCTCTAAATCTTGCTGTGGCTTACGCATGGATTTCGAGAGGTCGCCGGTACTGGGTGGTTGTCTTGCGTCCAGTACCTTTTCTAGCCGCTCCCATAAATTGAGCAGTGGGGCGGGCAAGTCTATTTTTGCTCCTTGCAACTTATACACACCGCCAGTGTATTCCAGTGCTTTTTCGTTGACCAGTTCGTTTAAAAGCATTTGCCTGAAAAGGCTAGGCACTTCAACGAATTCGTTTTCTTTCAGACCTTGTGCGCTTTTTGCATTGTTCGTGAAGTCTACAACACCTTCTTTAAGTTGTAGCCAGAGAGGTTCCGTGAGGGCGATTTCACCGCTGCGACGAAGATTTTTGGCGTCGGTTATTGCTTGGAACTTTTCGTCACCCAAATGCCAGAAACTGGCAAACTCTGCCAAATTGGTGGGGCCTTCAGCGAGTAATTGATCCAGACATTGTTCTGGGCTGTTGGCAGTATGTGCTTTGAGTTTGCTTAGGCGCGTTGCATCGTTTCTGCGGCTTTGGTTGTCGTTGTCTGCGTAGATGACTTCTCCCTGTCTCTTATACACATCTCCGAGCCCACGAGACGGACTCCTATCTCG
>CAJXUL010000283.1 GCA_913060615.1 uncultured Gammaproteobacteria bacterium
GGCGTGGGCATGATCCCAAGCTACGTACGCTCTATGAAAGCAGGTCATATCAATCCAGCAAACGATGCGAAATTGATCAAAGACAATGGCGCGGTTATTTCCTTTGATGCAGAACTCGGTATGGGCCGAGTAGTAGGTATGCAAGCAATGGCATTGGGCATTGAGCGCACCAAACAACTCGGCATCTGCTGTGTTGCCCTGGGCAATGCAGCGCACCTTGGCAGAATAGGGGCATTTGGCGAAGCGTGTGCAGACGCCGGTTTGGTGTCCACGCATTATGTCAATGTGGTGGGTCACGACCCCATGGTAGTGGCCTACGGCGGGCGCGACCGCCGCTTTATTACCAATCCATTCTGCTGCACGGTGCCTCGAGCAGACGGCAAACATGTGGTTTTAGATATGGCCACCACCACAGTCGCAGCCGGCAAAGTTCGTGTCGCTCACATGAAAGGTGAATCAGTGCCCCCGAACTCTTTGGTCGATGAAAACGGTGTTGACACTAATGATCCTGGGGTCATCTTTGGGCATGAGGCCAAAGGAGCAATGCAACCGTTTGGGCAGCACAAGGGTTACGGGCTTATGGTTATGTGCGAGCTGTTAGGCGGCGGTCTAGGTGGCAACTTCACCATGCAACCAAAAAATATTCGTCTGGGCGCAACATTAAACAACATGCTGTCCATTATTATTGACCCAGCAGCCGTTGGCGACTTACAAGCCTTTGACGATGAAGTAAGCGCGATGATCGACTATATCTATGCCAGCACTCCCGCCGAAGGCACCGAGAAAGTTCTAATTCCCGGCGACCCTGAGCAAATGACAAAAGCCGCCCGAGAAGCGAATGGCATCGACGTTGACGACAACAGTTGGAAAGATGTGCTGCGCTCAGGTGAAACGGCAGGATTAACCGCTGAGGCAATGAACACCCTGACCGGTAAAAGCTAAAAAGCCAGGTAATAGCCAAATAATTTGGACAAAATCTAACAACCTTAAATTATTCACACGGAATAGACGCGCGACCTCTAAACTTACGAATTCGCTAAACCTAAGTCTCTCGAGTTGAAATAACAGCGAGAGAGAAAAACCGGAGCCTTCAATGCTACCTGAAGAACAAGATCATGCCCCTGATGGAGAAGAGACATTTCATGTTTGGCGACTACTTGGCGTAATTGGATTTATTTGTGTTGTATTGGCCGTTGCATCTTTTCTGGTGGACTGGGCCGTGGTTGGGCCTTTGGAAGGCAGAGTTCTTTAAGTTAATGGACTTTAACTGAGCTACGTACGTTCAACATCTAGTCAATAACTACTCAAATCTAACGAAGTTCTGGCTCTCCTGGCCACAAGCGTTATCGAGGACACCGAACAGGTAACCCTGCCGCTAGCAAGTAACCCTAGTCGATTCAAACTACTTCAGAGGCTTGCATAGGAGAACCAGATTGCCCGTTCTACCTATACCTGTGTTTATACCGGTGTTTATATCCATGTCTAAATAAAGAGGCTGCTAGCGAAGCCGCGGGGCCCAATCTTTTCACGACTTGTGTTCCGGCCCCTGCTCTCACCTACTTAGCAGCATCTATCTGCCGAACCTTATCCCTAATCCAAGGTATTAGTTCCTCCCCATAAGTTTTGGCATCCTCAAATGGGTCAAAACCTCGAATGAGAACGCCACTAACACCCATGTCGTAGTATTTGGTGATGGCTTCGGCGACCTGTTCTGGTGTACCCACCAAGGCGGTAGAATTACCACTGCCCTGCGCGGCAGCCGCAATCGGCACCCACAGACGCTCGTCTTGTACTTCACCACCATCAATCAAACTGCTTAAGCGACGTGCTGTTTCAGCTTCTGGCGCCTTGGTTGACTTTCGCCCGCCAGATTCTGCCTCTACACCAGCCAAGATATCCTTGGCTTTACGCCATGCAGCTTCTTCTGTGTCACCAATAATCGGTCTAAATGACAAATTGTATTTGAGTTTACGGCCAAAGCCTTGGGCGGCCTGATCTAACTGCGCCATGAGTTCTGAGACTTGCTTTCGAGGCTCTCCAAACAACGCGTATGTGTCACAGTGCTTTGCACCTACAGGAATTGCAGCGTCTGAAATTCCGCCAAACCATAACGGCACGTGAGGAGATTGGGCCGCTACTACTTCAGAGGCGGCACGACTGACTTGGTAGTATTTGCCCTCAAAATCAAACGGCTTATCACTGGTCCAAACCTTGCGCATAACTTCAAGATATTCATCAGTACGCTGGTAACGTTCATCGTGAGGTAAGTAATCACCATCTCTACGCTGATCTGCATCCACACCACCAGTAATGATGTGCAGTAGCAATCGGCCGCCGATAAGATTGTCCAGAGTCGCCACGCGACGGGCTGCCTGTGTAGGTGCAGCAAAACCAGGACGGTGTGCTAATAGAATTTTAATTTTTTCAGTGTGATAGGCAGCATGCTGAGCAATTGCAAAACCATCCGCTGAACTTGAAGAATGGCCGATCAGTACAGCATCAAAATCAGATGCTTCATGTACCTGCGTAAATTTACTTATGTAGTCTGCATCTACCCCACCACCAACAATGTGCACCGTAGAAGCCGATGCAGGTGGCGTGACACCAATCATGCCCAATATATTAATCGGCACTTTTTATCCCCTTTAATACAACTGCGGCGGGCACCATGACGTAAAAACAAATACTTTTCAAACGGCAAGCATAAAAGAGCGAAAACTGAAATTTGCAAGATAAAGCGTCCGGGGCATTGCTCTTAAGAGCGCGCAAGTAACGCCGACTTTATTCAGGCGCTTTACCTAACGCAACAAAAGGCCAAACTTGAATAAGACGCCGACATAAAGATAGTCATAAAAGATGAATCATAGGCTCAGATACAAAACGCTCGGCAGGGCAGCTTTGAATCAGCAAGGTGATAAACGAAAAGCATCAGCACAAGGTTTAAGG
>CAJXUL010000284.1 GCA_913060615.1 uncultured Gammaproteobacteria bacterium
TACGAGATAGGAGTCCGTCTCGTGGGCTCGGAGATGTGTATAAGAGACAGCTAATGAACAGCAAGTATTGGGCACTGCGTCTTTAAGAGTGATCGCAGATCACATTCGCAGCAGCGCGTTCCTAATTGCCGATGGCATTACGCCAGGCAATGAAGATCGTGCTTATGTGTTGAGGCGCATTATTCGCCGAGCATTAAGACACGGTTACAAACTTAATATTCGGGAACCTTTCTTTCATAAATTGGTTAAAGTATTAGTTGATGAGATGGGAGAGGCTTATCCGCTGCTAGTGCAACATGAGCAAGCGGTGACCACCGCTCTTGCTGAAGAAGAGGCACGTTTTAGCGAAACTCTTAATCAAGGTATGGAACTCCTGAAGGGCGAGTTAGGCCAAGTCAGTGGTGACACGCTACCCGGTAATGTGGCGTTTAAACTTTATGATACATATGGCTTTCCAGTTGACCTTACTGCGGATGTGGCGCGAGAGCTTGGCCTGCAGGTTGATCAAAAAGGCTTCGACGATGCCATGGAAGCACAGCGTGCGCGCGGGCGAGCATCTACTAGTTTCTCTACCAGCTTAGGGCAAAAAATCAGCGTTAAGCAGAGTGTAGAGTTTCTCGGTTATGAAGAGCTAAACAGTAGCGCCAGTGTACTTGCAGTATTTGATATCAATGGCGATGCGAAGAAAGCTTTGGCACCGGGTGAGGAGGGCGTTATTGTCCTCGATAGAACACCCTTTTACGCCGAGTCAGGCGGTCAAGTAGGCGACTATGGACAGTTGGTTATTGATAACAGTTTGTTTGTTGTTAAAGATACTCAGATAAGCGGCAATCAACGCTTACATATCGGCAGCATGAGTTCAGGTAGTTCATCGAGTATCAGTGCGGGCAGTGCTATATCTGCTTCTGTAGACGCTGATATTCGCAGAAAAACCCAGGCTAATCACTCGGCTACCCACCTAATGCACGCGGCGCTTCGCAGGGTTTTAGGCGATCACGTGCAGCAGAAAGGTTCGCTGGTGAATGATGAGAAGCTGCGTTTTGACTTTTCCCATTCAGGACCAGTAACGGCTGAGCAGTTGCATGAGATAGAAAGTTTAGTTAACGAACAAATTTTATTGAACAGTCTTGTTACAACGGAGTTGCTGTCTTTTGACGATGCAGTTGAACGTGGAGCAATGGCTTTATTCGGAGAAAAGTACGGTGACGAAGTAAGAGTGCTCTCAATGGGCGGCAGCTATTCAGTGGAACTTTGTGGTGGCACCCACGTTAACCGAACCGGTGATATTGGGCTGTTAAAGATCCAGTTAGAAAGTGGTATCGCTTCGGGCGTTCGGCGTATTGAAGCTGTTAGCGCTCAGGGTGCTCTCAACGCGGTTACTGAAAGCGATAATTTGATAGCGTCTATAGGCAATACGTTGAAGGTTGCTGCGTCTGAGATTAACAGTCGAATTGCTCAACTCCTTTTAGAAAACAAGGCGCTTAGCCGTGAAGTAGAGCAGTTGGGGCAGCAAATTGCTGCTAGTAAAAGCTCGGACTTAGGCAGTGAAGTAGAAAAAATTAATGATGTCGACTTTATTGCAGCTCATGTTGAGGGCGATAATAAAGCCATGATGCAGACGCTGGATACTTTGCGTTCTCAGCTGTCAGTAGACAGCGTCATCGTGTTGGCTCAGGTCGCAGACGGCAAAGTGGGCATGGTTGTATCTGTTAGTAAATCAATAACCGGAAAAATTAAGGCCCCTGAATTGCTCTCGGCTGTAGCAGAACAAGTGGGCGCTAAAGGCGGCGGGCGACCAGACCTTGCGCGCGCAGGCGGTGGTACAAATCCAGATGGCGTGACACAAGCCCTAGCTGATGCTCAGGCTTGGGTGCGCGAAAGGCTGGCCAACTAATGGCTTTAATAGTTCAAAAATATGGCGGCACCAGTGTTGGCGATGTAGATCGCATCCGCGGCGTCGCTCTGCGCGTAAAGAGTTACATCGATCAAGGGCACCAAGTTGTAGTGGTTGTATCAGCTATGTCGGGTGAAACTAACCGTTTAGTTACTATGGGGCGCGACATTGGTGGCGATCAGGGTAGCGCGCGTGAAATGGATGTACTTACTGCCTCTGGTGAGCAAGTGACTATTTCCTTACTGAGTCTTGGGCTTTTGGCCATTGGGGTTCAAGCCAAATCATTCCTGGCAGATCAAATTTTAATAAAAACCGACGCAGTGCATGGCAAAGCAAGAATTCAAGAGATTGATACGCATGCATTGCGTGCTGAGTTAGATGCTGGTTGCGTACCAGTTGTCGCTGGCTTTCAGGGCGTCAATGACCTCGGTGAGATAACAACATTAGGGCGCGGTGGCTCAGATACGTCAGCGGTGGCATTGGCTGCTGCGCTCAAAGCAGACGAATGCGAGATCTGCACGGACGTAGACGGTGTCTATACTACAGACCCCAGAATTGTAGAGTCGGCAAGACGACTAACGCACATTACCTTTGAAGAAATGCTTGAGTTAGCGAGTTTGGGGTCAAAGGTCTTGCACCCAAGATCTGTAGAATTTGCCGGGCGCTACCGTGTGCCATTACGTGTTATGTCCACGTTCCAAGACGGTCCCGGCACATTAATAACAACGGAGAAAGATGATATGGAACAGCCCCTTGTATCGGGTATTGCTCACGCTATAGACGAAGCAAAAATTACCGTTGCGGGCGTGCCAGACTTGCCAGGCATTGCTTCCAAAATTTTGGGTCCAGTAGGCGCAGCAAATATCGAAGTAGATATGATTTTGCAGAACACCGGCGCAGATGGCCTCACCGATTTCACCTTTACGGTAAAGCGACAAGATTACGATGCCTGTCTCTTATACACATCTGACGCTGCCGACGAATAGAGAGGTGTAGAT
>CAJXUL010000285.1 GCA_913060615.1 uncultured Gammaproteobacteria bacterium
GTGGGCTCGGAGATGTGTATAAGAGACAGATCTAAAATACTCTGCCGACGAATTGCCTTTTGATCATCGGTTCGCGCGCGTTTCCGTCCGTTTTCTAAAGTTCTCATCATCCAGCCTCAAAATAACCGATAGTCACTTATAATTAATTCAATGTATAAACTACACTAAAAGAAGCCAAAGAGTAACTGATATGTTTAGGCACAAATGACCGCTAACAAACACCGTTGAAAACGATATCTATACGCCGAAACAAATTTCGAGCTTTTTCGTTAGTCTTTAAACTTGCAGAACCAGTCAATCAATCCAATAAAATCAACCAATCAACCAATCAACCAACAACAATTAAAAGCGGCGAAACTTCCACCCTAAAATATCCCAGTTTTTTTGGCAGAACCTCTACAGTAATTCATAAATTCTAAGGTGCCGGCTTCAGCGATGACCACACAAAGGTAAATCTTATAAGTCTAATTACCTACTCGATTTAGCCAATAAAACCCGCGGCGCTAAAAAAAATAGGCCGCGTATACATGAACAACACTTCCTCGTAACCACTCAACATACATAACCGACCCTTTGTTTTATACAACTAGATTTTTTGCTCTAGAAATATCCAAATGATGCTATACGAAAATAGGGGGGACTGACGATTTTAACCGGAAAAAACAACTTTAGCGTTGATTTAGACTACGTAAGTACACTGATTTTCTCCGGCGGCGGCAACCGCTGCTGGTGGCAAGCGGGCTTTGTTGCAGAGCTGACCAACCAAGGCTGGACACTACCCAAAGACATTATTGGCTGTAGTGCAGGCGCGGCAGTTGCTGCATCGTTGATTACTGACACTACTGACAAGGCACTGGACGCCTGCAAACACTTGTACGCAGACAATCCTGGCCTAATCAGGTACAAGAGGGGCGCGCTTAAGATCCCTGTGGGATTTGCCCAAAACGAGGTCTACCCAAACTGGCTGAAAGCTTTTATTGGCGAGGAAGAACTGGCCAAAATTAGGGCCTTTGGTCGATTTAGAGTCACTGCGAGCAGATTAGACCGCCCCTCATTTCGACTGGTGGCAATTACGCGGGCTATTTTTCGTCACCTGCACGGCAAGGATTTTATTACTTTGGGTCAGAGCGAATATGCACACAAAATTGCTGGGCTCAGCCAAGTTTTCCTGGAGCCCGCTCAACGCCAATCCCTCAGCGAAGCTCTGCAAACATTTGAGGCCAGCGCCGCGGCATCGCCCTTTATCTTGGCACGCAGAATAGCTGGCGAACTACATTATGACGGCGGCTATATTTCGCCGATTCCAGTATTGCCAGGCGAGCGCGTTGGCGGCAATTTTCAGAGCGACCTAAATCTAAACCCGGACCCAGGTGAGGCATCAACAACACTTACTCTGTTAACCAGGCACTTTGAGACAAAACCAATGCTGTTCCGCCACTACGGCAAACGCTTTATACAACCTAGCAGAAAGATACCGGTCACTACTTTTTAAGTAAGAGGGGACTGTACTGCAGATACAACGGTAGATGATGCATATGGCTTAGGTCAAAACGACGCTCAACACTTTCTCAGAACGAGTATTTTGACCAACTAAGGGGCAGCTCGCTTTATCAATCCGCCACTTCACTTGTTTGAAGAACACACGTTACGGCAGACATGGGCGCTAGCCCAAAACGCCTTACCTACCCTACTCGCTTTTCACTCGACTCAAAGGTCCGTTCCGTCGAGTATCCCTTGGGAGGCTCGACGTCTAGCGCTCAATATATAAGCAGCAATTGATGGGATTTAGGGTGCAGAGCGGTGATCACTAGGGAGGACCTTATGCATAGGGTTAGCTATTTCTGAGGGCAATCGAGCGCCCTTGACCGGTTTAATGTTCGCTTTAATTTTTCTATAGGCCTCCACTTCCCTTGCGGCCGCATGTTGCTGAAGCCCCTTGGCATGAGACTTATTACCGCCACCTACTGTGAGCGCATTCTTGACCGGACGGTACACGTTGGTACTAGCGGATATTGATACATCTTGCAAAGTGTCCAACCCGGTTTCTGCTGCCGTGAACGCCGTTGGTTTGCCAAAAGTCCATGCATGGCCCTCCACACCTTGCCCTCGTAACGCACTGCCCTTTGAATCCAAAACAGCCTCTGAGCCACTAGCCATGCCTACATGATCACCGACAAGCCCGGTTGACTGGCCCACGCTTTGCACCATTGCTTCGCGCTTTTTACGGGTCGCGTTCTTTTTGGCAGCGCTATGTCCGTCTTTTATCGCTTCTAATGCCTCTTTGACGTGAGCCTCGCGCGGATCGGTAGATTGAGGCAGATCAGAAATAGTCTCGCCCGTTAAGCTCTCCGCCTGCGCGGACTTCCTTGCGGCCATCCCGAAGACCACTGCCGCAGCAATTTTGGACGTCGTTCCGATGCTTGCTGTAAACCCGTCAGCTCCGCCGGTCAAGGTACTGATACCCGCAGCAGCATCGCCTACCCCCGAAATCGTCGACGCTGCATAGCGGCGAGTAGCTGCTTCCTGCCCGAGTTTGTGCGCCTGCAGGTTTTTGGTCAACACTTGCTCATGTTGATCTCGCAGTCCTTCCGCTTCGCTATGAGCCGCCAATTGGGTGTTGACCCATTCTTTATTACTTTTTCGAAACAGCTTAATTTTATGTTTGTATATGCTTCCATCTTCACGACGTGTGCCAAATGGACTTGGAATAGCCAAAACAGTCTTCGGCCTGTCAAAGTACATCTTGCCTTCCTTGGCTTTTGCAGCACGGAGAGCGATCTGATGTCCGCCAGCGTCTAGGTCTTTTTTAGTCGCCAACGCTTGTTGCAAGGCCTGTTTCTCAGCGCGCTTGGACGCCTTCATCTCTCCATGCGCTGTCTCTTATA
>CAJXUL010000286.1 GCA_913060615.1 uncultured Gammaproteobacteria bacterium
GTGGGCTCGGAGATGTGTATAAGAGACAGGCATTAATATGAATGGTAAAAATGGCCTAGCGTGCATTACCCCAGTTTCTGAAGTGGTTAAGCGCAATAAGTTAGTGCTTCGCCCTTTGCCTGGTTTGCCTGTTGTGCGTGACTTAGTCGTAGATATGACTCAGTTTTATGATCAGTACGCAAAAGTTCAGCCGTATCTGGTAAATAAAGAGCCAGCGCCATCTATTGAGCGTCTGCAGTCGCAAGAAGACAGAGCAAAGCTAGATGGTCTATATGAGTGTATTCTGTGCGCTTGTTGTTCGACCTCGTGTCCATCTTTTTGGTGGAACCCAGATAAGTTCATCGGTCCAGCAGGGCTGCTGCAGGCTTATCGTTTTCTGGCCGATACCCGTGACACAGCGACAGAAGAACGTCTGTCGAACCTAGACGACCCGTTCAGCGTATTTAGGTGCCGTGGCATCATGAACTGCGTAAGCGTATGTCCAAAAGGTCTGAATCCTACCCGAGCTATTGGTAAGATCCGCACCATGTTAATGCAGCACGGTACATAACAAGCACTGGTGGCATTCTGTAGGTATGATGAGAAAGGTAAGGCAGCTTGACTAACCAAAGCTGCCCTACCTGCACAATAAAAATGTGCAATAGCGAGACAATTTGATGCTCTCACACACAGAATTTTAGCAAGCTGAAAGGGTGGGTTAGTGTCCTAGATCTTGTGATTATAGTCTCGCAGTCCACTATGGCGCCTATTGAAGGTGCAGAAGAGGAAGAAATTGACCGAAGGATTCATGCAACGCATGTTGCGCAGTTCACATTTAAGTGGACAAAACGCAGCCTACATTGAAGGCTTGTACGAAAATTATCTTGAAGACCCCAGCTCAGTGCCGGAGTTGTGGCGTAGCTACTTCGACACGCTGCCAATGCTTGACGGTACTATAGGTCCAGATACTCCCCACTCCACGGTTGTTCAACATTTTGAACGTTTAGGTCGTAACCGTCTTAAAGCCCGCCCAGAAAAAGTTTCCACGCAGATTTCCAATGAACATGAAACGCGCCAGATGCGTGTTCAAGATCTCATTGCCGCTTACCGACACCGTGGTCATAAAAAAGCCAATATCGATCCGCTTGGTATGATGGAACGTCCGCCAATGCCTATCTTGGAATTGGGTTATCACCATCTTTCCCCTGCGCATTTAGATGAAACCTATCAAACTGGATCGTTTCACTACGGTGATGGCAGTGCCAAGCTCCGCGATCTGGTAGATGCGCTTGAGCAAACTTACTGCGGCTCCATTGGCGCTGAGTATATGCACATTGTTGATACAGCCGAGCAGCTCTGGGTGCAGCAGCGCTTGGAAAGTGGTCGTGGGCATGCCAATTTTGATGCTGGGCAAAAACACCGTATTTTGGAGCGGCTTGTTGCGGCTGAAGGTTTAGAGAAGTATCTCCATCGGCGCTACCCGGGCACCAAACGATTTGGCCTTGAAGGCGGCGAAAGTCTCATTCCAATGTTGCATGAGTTATTGCAACGTTTAGGTGGACATGGTGTGCAAGAGTCGGTGATTGCCATGGCACACCGCGGGCGCTTGAATGTATTGGTCAACGTGTTGGGTAAAAATCCAGGTGATCTTTTTGATGAATTTGATGGTCGGGTACACAGCGATCACGGCTCAGGTGATGTTAAGTACCACCAAGGCTTCTCATCCAATGTGATGACACCCGGTGGTGAAATGCACCTAGCATTAGCGTTCAATCCATCGCATTTAGAGATTGCTAACCCTGTCGTTGAAGGTTCAGTACGTGCGCGCCAAGATCGTCGCCGCGACTATGAAGGCGATTCTGTAGTACCCATTATTATCCATGGCGACGCGGCCTTTGCCGGCCAAGGTGTCGTTATGGAGACATTCCAAATGTCTCAGACTCGCGGCTTTAAGACCGGTGGTAGCGTACATATCATCGTTAATAATCAGATCGGTTTTACCACCCACAGACAAATTGATGCACGTTCAACAGAGTACTGCACCGAAGTTGCGAAAATGGTCCAAGCGCCCATTTTGCACGTCAACGGCGACGATCCTGAAGCGGTTATATTTGCTACGCAGTTGGCTGCCGATTACCGCATGGAGTTTCGTAAGGATGTGGTCATTGATCTTATTTGTTATCGCCGCAGAGGTCATAACGAAGCAGAAGAGCCGATGAAAACTCAGCCTATGATGTATCAGAAAATACGCACACAGAAAACGGTTTGCAGTATTTACAGTGAAAAGATGGTTGAAGAGGCGCTCGTTGAACAAAGCGAAATCGACACTATGACCGAGGGCTATAGAGATACGTTAGAAGGCGGTAAGAGTGTTGCTTTGAGTTTGGTGCAAGAGCCAGACAGTAAGTTTTTTGTCAATTGGAACCCGTACCTAGGGTTCGATTGGGATGCGCCAGCAGATACAACCGTTGCAGTTGCTGATTTCCAAGAAACCATGCATAAGCTTGAAAAGCTACCCGACGGTTTTGTTGTGCATCGTCAAGTCAGCAAAATTATGGAAGACCGTCATCGCATGGCTGCAGGCGCTATGCCAGTTAACTGGGGCATGGCGGAAGTCATGGCCTACGCAACACTCGTAGATGAAGGTTATCCTATTAGGCTGACCGGGCAGGACGTGGGCGTTGGTACATTTTCTCACCGCCATGCGGCGATGTTTAATCAAAAAGATGGCAAACGCATTATTCCGCTGAACCTTTTGCGCGAAGACGTTACTTTTGATCTCTACGACTCGCTGCTCTCTGAAGAAGCCGTGCTGGCATTTGAATATGGCTACGCAACCACTGTCTCTTATACACATCTGACGCTGCCGACGAATAGAGAGGGGT
>CAJXUL010000287.1 GCA_913060615.1 uncultured Gammaproteobacteria bacterium
TACGAGATAGGAGTCCGTCTCGTGGGCTCGGAGATGTGTATAAGAGACAGTCTTGGGCAGTGAAAATGCCAAAAGGGCTGTCCATGCACAGTAGTATGATTATTGGTACGGCTGGATTTACGGCTGCTGAATGTGTGCAGAAGCTTGAACGCTCTGGCATGACCCCAGCATCTGGCCCGGTCTTAGTTACCGGCGCAACAGGTGGTGTGGGCTCTGTGGCCGTTAAGCTACTGGCGCAACTGGGCTATGAGGTTGCAGCGGTAACCGGTAAAGAAGACAAGCACGACTTTTTACGCAGCCTGGGTGCTAGCGAAATATTATCTAGAGAAGAAGCCAATGCCGGTAGCGATAAGCCCATGTTGGCTGAGCGTTGGGGCGGCGTAGTAGACACCGTTGGTGGTGACATTCTTTTCAACGGGGTAAAGAGCCTGCGCTATGGCTGTAGCTTGGCTGCCTGTGGCCTAGTTGCCGCGCCAGTGTTTTCTGCGTCTGTACTGCCGTTTATTCTGCGTCACGTAAATTTGTTAGGCATCGACTCAGTTCAGTTACCCATTGAGGAAAAGGCCGAAATTTGGCATCGCCTAGGCGATGAGTGGCTAATGGATTTAAGCGATTTAGAAGAAGTGCTGACCCTAGATGACTTATCCGGCGCTATTGATCGCATTCTCTCAGGTCAGATGGTTGGACGGGGTGTTGTACACCTCTAACCAGCTAACCAGCTAACCAGCGCTTTTAGGCAGGTGCTTTAGCGGGTGTTAGCGCCTTGCCGCAAAGTCGGTGAAAGCAAGTCAGAGGACCCAGTTCTGGGTCCTCAATCTCTTCTCAGAGCAGGGTCGGATGCAATGGGGCTAGGGTATCTAGATACCACTAAATAGCTACTGCCGATGAGTGTGAGTATTGTGGCTGTTTGTAGCACTACGGCTGCCTCGCTACTAATCAGTGCATTTGAAATGGCAATATAACTCAGCAGTAATGAAAACTCTGAAGCTTGGCCAAGCCTGAACCCAACCTCTTTCGAGGCGTCCTTGTCCTCCTTTTGCAAGGTCAACAAGAGCGCGAAGACTTTTGGTTTCACCAGCAAGATAACCACTGCCAAAACAATTGCAGCAAGCCAAACTTCTTGCAGCAGCGCCACATTTAGCGAAGCCCCCACCGAAAAGAAAAACAAGATAAGAAAGAAGTCTCGCAGCGGCCTCAAGTGCTCGGCAATGTATTTAGCAATTGGGCTGGTCGCCAGACTAACGCCGGCAACAAAGCCGCCAATTTCGAAGGACAGACCCATTTGTTCGGCAATGCTGGCAAGGCTTAAACACCAGCCTATTGCGAGGAGAAAGATATATTCGTGAAAGGCGTCAAATTTGCTGATTAATTTGAGCAGAACAAAGCGAACCATTAAGTAAGCGCCACCAATAAGCGCAGGTAACCCAACAAAAATCGCCACCAAGCTCCGTGTGATCCCTGCAAGGTCATTGCCCAGACCAGTGAGTAATAAAATAGCCAAGATGGCTAAGAGGTCTTGGATCAGCAATAGACTGACTACCATTTCACCTATGTGGCGGTGGTGTAAGGCTGTGGTAGGCAGTAACTTTATGCCTAAGATAGTGCTAGAAAAGGTCACAGCCAAGCCAACTATCCATGCTTCGGTATAGGTGAAGCCTGTGGCGAGCATCACCGATGCGCCCATCAAGAAGAAAACAATACTGGTGCCCAATGCGGTGAGCATAGATTCAGCCAACATGTTCTTAAGTTTGCTCGGCTGTAAATCTAAGCCTACGAGGAAGAGCAAAAAAATAATGCCAATTTCGGCAATTTCTGTGAGTAGGTCGTTTTGGTCAATGAGGCTTAAGCCAAAGGGCCCAATTAGACAGCCAAGTAGTATGTACGCAATGAGCATGGGTTGACGTGAAAATAGGGCAACGGTCGCCAGGCCCGCTGCGCCAGCAAAAATAATGAAAAACGAATGAATTAGATCTGAATGGGGCATTTGGGGTCTCGTGGAAATTGCCGCTGCGTCGCAGACGCCAGCCTATCAAGTATCTTGCTGATTGAAGTGGTTTTTCGACGCATTGTACTAAATGTCTCCCGAAACGGCTTTTGGGGACAGCGTTTTAGGTTGATTTTACTATTTAGACTTGGCGCAGAAGGGCAAGCAACAGTGCGAGTAATAGCCCAACAGAGAGTCCGCGCAGAGAGATTCCTCGCAGAGGTCAGATTTGTTTGACCTCTACTTCTTGACCTTGATAAGAACGTGTCAGATCTCGCCCTGCTTATACTCGATCAAAGTGATTCAGAGGATCTACTACAGAGCTTTGGTAATATTGTTTATGCGGCGTAATGCAGCTCAGGGCAACGTTTGGGTCTCGAGACTCTGGAAGTTCAAAGCTTGAGAATCCACAGCGCACCATA
This sequence comes from uncultured Gammaproteobacteria bacterium, assembly GCA_913060615.1. Lineage (GTDB taxonomy): Bacteria > Pseudomonadota > Gammaproteobacteria > Pseudomonadales > Azotimanducaceae > UBA4421. Next base: position 2,407 of record CAJXUL010000287.1, read on the forward strand.
AAGTGCAAAATGTCTTCGTGAACCGCGCCTAGGCCGCGCAAATCACCGTTGTAATTGAGTCTAGTGCGTAATAATACCGCTAGCGATAGACCTCTTCCGTCAGTGAGCGCCGGGAAGTCGATGCCAATGATAGAGGCTTCGCCCCATTGAGAGTTTAGCTCTGCATCTACCGGCAATCTCAGCGCTTGCCCAGGTTGCCAATTTTCAGCGTCCTGCCATTCGACCGTTTGTTGATCAGAGTCTTCCTGATCAGCTAACTGCCATTGGTCGTTTTGCTTATTAATGAGATGGTGCATAAATGCGCTCCTTAAATGGCGCAATACCGACGCGCTTAAAACAGCTGAGGAAACTTTCGTCTTCTATTCGCAGATCTACATAGATCTCAAGCTGTCTCTTATACACATCTCCGAGCCCACGAGACGGACTCCTATCTC
>CAJXUL010000288.1 GCA_913060615.1 uncultured Gammaproteobacteria bacterium
CAGCGTCAGATGTGTATAAGAGACAGATATGCAAGACACCGCTTTTTGGGTGCCAGAAGACAAGCTCGACCGGTTTGCCGCCAACTACGGTCGCGGGAGAGACAAGTCGTTAAAGCTGCTGGACGATCCACAAACCAGCAAATACGGCAAAGCACCCAGCTTTCCCTCAGGTGGCGGCGGCTTAGTCAGCACCACGCTAGATTACGCAAAGTTTTGCGAAATGCTCAGGCAAAAAGGTAGCTATAACGGCAAAGAGATTATCGGCAGCAGAACGCTGGCATTGATGACCAAAAACCACATCACTGAGGGCCGAGACTTAGGTCAAGCCGCAATAGGCTCCTTTTCTGAAACCGCCTACGACGGCGTAGGCTTTGGGCTGGGGTTTGCCAGCACATTAGATGAAGTGTCTTCAGGCACCATTGGCGCCGGGGATTATTACTGGGGCGGCGCAGCCTCCACCATATTTTGGGTGGACCCAGTAGAAGACCTCTACGTTGTATTTATGACCCAACTTATGCCATCGGGGACCTTTAACTTCAGAGGCCAGTTGAAGAACATTATTTACGGCGCAATCAACGACTAGAGCGCGCGGGGCGGAAGGCAGGAGGGTTGCTTTTGCAGCTCTCAAGTTGCCTTTTTTCCTTCTCGCTTTTTACGCGTACCCTCATAGACGTCTCTTACTCCAAAGCCTAGAAAGCTTCCAACCCCTCCAAAAACACCAGCACATCTCTAGCCGTGCGCGCTGGATCTTCCTCCATAGGTATATGCCCCAAATCCTCATAAATCACCGTGGTGGTGTTGGGCAATCTTTGCTCAAACAGCGGTACTACTGATACCGGTATCACCGCATCTTGTGCGCCCCACATAACTAAGGTGGGTTGGGTGAGTGCGCTTAGATCAGGTGTTTGGGATGCCGCGCCACCGTATGAGCGGCTGCGACTGAGTATCGCGCCTCGGGTGCCTTGGCGCATCATCAGTTCGTAGTAGCGGTCGATGAGTTTTTCGTCCACTACCGGTGAGTCGTTGTACGCTGCGCGCAGCCCTTGGCCGATGAGTAGTTTGGGGTCGAAATAGCGGGCCATAGCGCGGAACCAGTCCTGACGCAGTAGGCTAAAGCCGGCTACTGAGGGTTTCTTGTGGTTTTCTTTGTTGTCTTTTTCAGTGCCTTCACTTTCTTCCTCACTTGGCCGCTGCCAGTTGCCTGGAGGAACCGAGTCCACCAGCACCATGGCTAATACGCGGTCTGGGTGGGCTAGGGTATATCGCCATGTTGCGCCGCCGCCCATTGAATTGCCGCCCAGTACAAATTGCTCTAACCCTAGGTTGTTGGTCACGGCGTGGATGGTTTGAGTGAAGGCCTTGCCGCCATACTCTGCGCTGGGCACCGTTCCGGTGAGTCCGTGGGCGGGCAGGTCTAGGGTGATCACTCTGTATTGTTGGCCGAGAATGGTTACCCATGGCTCCCAAGTGTGTAGTGACGCCATAGCGCCGTGGATAAGCACTACGGGTAGGCCGTCTTTATTGCCTTGGTCTCGATAATGCACGCGGCTGCCATTGTTCATGGTCAGGAATTGAGAGTGTGCATTGGTGTATTTGGCGTCAACTACCGCTGCGGGTAGGTCGCCTTTGAATAGAAAAACATCAGCTAATGCAGTGAGTACGGCAAGAATGCCTAGAGACCACTTTGCAATTTTCAATTGGGCTGACCTTACTTATTGTCGATTCGGCAGCCTAGCACGGAGTGCTGGCGCAATTGCGCGGTACTGCTTTGTTCTACTCCCTTCTTTCTGGTGCTTTTCAGCACTATTTAATACTGTTTAGTTTTGCGCAGATCCAAGTTTTGCAGATTGCTCCCAGCCTTAAAACGTGTTCTATTTCAGGATCACAAATTTCCTGCTTTGTGCGCTGACAGTCAGTGGATTCAGCGTGAGCAGATTAGTGTTTATTAGAATAATTTTGGGAGAGTGCTTTGAGTGATTATAAGTTATTGATTAACGGCCACATGGTCGATGGTGCAACTACAATGAATGTAGTGAACCCAGCCAATGAAGAAACTTTGGCCGTTTGTCCGCGCGCAGACGAAGGTCAGCTAAATGAAGCGGTAGCTGCGGCTAAAGCAGCTTTTGTTAGCTGGAGTAAAACCACTATGGACGAGCGCAAAGCGGTTATTTCGCAAATTGCTGACGTCATTGAAGCCAATGGTGCTGAGTTGGCACAGCTGTTAACCCAAGAGCAGGGTAAGCCACTGGCTGATGCAACTGGCGAAGTCTACGGCACCGCTGCGTTCTTCCGTTATTTCACTGCATTAGATTTGCCTATTGAAGTGCTTGAAGACAGCGAAACTCGTAAGGTTGAAGCCCACCGCAAGCCACTGGGTGTTATTGGCGCTATTGTGCCGTGGAACTTCCCAATGATTTTGATGGCCTTTAAAGTGCCGCCTGCATTGATTGCGGGTAATACCGTTGTACTCAAGCCGTCGCCTACCACGCCGCTAACCTCATTGCGTTTGGGTGAGTTGATTAAAGACATTGTGCCTGCAGGCGTTTTGAATATTGTCACTGATGCCAACGATCTGGGCGCGCCATTAACGGCTCATCCGGATGTGAACAAAATTTCCTTCACGGGTTCTACCGCAACAGGCGCCAAGGTTATGGCCGGCGCTGCGGGCCTAATTAAGCGTATTACCCTTGAGCTAGGCGGCAACGACGCAGGTATTGTTTTAGATGACGTAGAGCCTAAGAAAGTGGCGCAGCAGTTGTTTGACAGTGCGTTCCAAAATCTGTCTCTTATACACATCTGACGCTGCCGACGAATAGAGAGGTGTAGAT
>CAJXUL010000289.1 GCA_913060615.1 uncultured Gammaproteobacteria bacterium
ACCTCTCTATTCGTCGGCAGCGTCAGATGTGTATAAGAGACAGGTCTAAGAGAAAGTTTGCTACCGCAGCAGACCTTGCTGAGGAGAGGTCCCAGTTGGAGCGAAAGCGTTCGCTAAATGCCACCGGGATATTGTCCGTATGACCTTCAACACGAACCAAGCCACCCGTGGCGCTGACAGCATTGCCAACATCGGTCAACGTCTGGGTAAAGCCCGTTTGTAAGTTTGCGCTGCCTGAAGCAAAACTGTCCTGTTGCCCAAGCCTGATGATGACTTTATCGCCATCCTGTTCAACTTCTGCAAGGCCCTGGCTTATTTGTTCACTGAGCGCCATTTTTATAGTTTCAAACTTACTGCTGGCTTCATTCGACGTGCCCTCTGCGTTGAGGTCGCCTGAAGTTTGCCTTTTTACCGCAACACTCGTTTCGATTTGTCTTTGGAGGTCGGTAACAGCCTTAGCGATATCTAAAGTTTCTTGGTTGATCCGTCCGCCGGGCGCTAGGCCCTCTGCGCCCGCTTCATTGGTGCTAAAGGCGTCTTTAAGCTCAATAACAATTTCTTGCCCCTGAATTTTCACTTCCACCTGGCCTGTTTCTATCTCGTTTGCCATGGCTTCCAGCACTTGTTGGTAGTCGGCTTGAACGTCCTTGGGGCCGTCTTCAGTTTCTGTGCGTTGTTTCACGTATTGAAGGGTAGAGTCTTCTACTGTTTGGGTAACATTGGGAATCACCGTTGGCGCCGCTTCAGATGGGGTGAAGTCGCTGGCGATGATGGTTTCTGCCATGGGAATTGAAACTTTTGGGATAATCCTTGCCACCCCAAAAGCTAGGCTCAGCGAGCCTGCTATCTGTTCAAACTTAGGCACGTTAACGCTGGCAAAAGATAGAATGAGTACGAAGAACGCCATGAGCAGTGTTGCCATGTCGGCGAAGGTGGCCATCCAAGCCGGTGCACCTACCTCGCAGGTAGGACATTCCTCTTTCTTTTCCTTTTTCGGTTTCTCAATATCCAGATCATTGTCGACGAGTTCCTCGTCTTCGGGCACCTCGGCAGGTGCTTCGCCGTCGGCAGGCAACTCCTCTTCTGGCGCTATTTCTTGATCAGTTTCAGCCACGGTGGGTGCCTGATTATGCCGCTGCTAAGCTAGCGCGCTCAGCAGGAGAGCAACGTGTAGCCATGAGGTCTGAGAGTGAGCGGGGGTTCAGACCCGACTGAATACCCATGATGCCTTCAATAATGAGTTCGCAGTTTTCTACCTCGTCGCCAGAGTAGCCTTCTAGTTTTTCAGCGATGGGTTTACAAATTACGTTAGCTAAGAAAGCACCGTATAGGGTGGTGAGCAAGGCAATGGCCATTGCTGGACCAATGGCTTTGGGGTCACTCATGTTTTGCAGCATACCCACCAATCCCACTAAGGTGCCGATCATGCCCATAGCGGGCGCAATATCTGCCCATGAACGCCACATCATTGCCGCATTGGTGTGCCTTGATTTCATCAGGTCTAGTTCATTGGCTAAGCTGGTTTCAATAACATCTGGCGCCGTGCCATCCACCAAAAGCCCAATGCCCTTAGCCAAATAGTCGTTCTTAATGTCTTGGCCTTCCAATGCGATCAGACCATCTTTACGAGCGATGTTGGCCATTTCAATGATCTGTTCAATGAGGTCAGGCTTTTTATCTACACCAAAGATAATGGTTTTCATGAACACCTTGGCGAACATGCCAATAAAGTCAGACATCTTTGAGCGCATGAGCAGCACAAGAATTGAGCCTCCGCCTACGATTGCCAGAGAAGTAGTATCGACAAAAGCGTCAATCCCTGCAGCAGCATCCATTGCCCAAATAATAAGTGCATTGGCCGCCAAAAGACCGATTACGGTAGCGATATCCATATTAACTCCGGGTAAATTCTAAGACTTTGATTCTAAAGCGTTGATTCTGGAACAAATCCTTCTTGTAAACAATCGGTTCACAAAGCGTATACTTTAACAGAGCTTGAGCCTAGCTTGCTTTATTTGATAAACGCTACCAATGAGAGGCAAAGAATGAAAATCGCTACATGCAAACGGAGACTCTGGCCGTACGTATTGGTCCGCTGTTGCGGTCTATTGATTGCTTTGAATTTTTTATCAGGCTGCGATTTTTCCAGGGTAGAAATTTCTTGTCACGAACATTTGGCGACCGCAGGGTTAGATCATTACCAAGATCGGCAACGCGGTGTTATCCATGACGTCAAAACAAATTTACACTGGTTTCGTTGCCCTGTGGGACAACGCCATACGCAGCAGGGTTGTGTGGGTGAGCCGCTGCTTCTGTCCATGCTTGAAGCGGAAAATTATATCGCTGAGATAGCAGAAAAAGCCGGCGCGTTTTGGCGCTTACCAAACTACGCGGAGTTTTCCAGTATCACCCGCAAAGATTGTTTGAACCCGGCATTAAACCCACATGCCTTCCCCAATATAGTCATTGAAAACTTTTGGGTTAAAGGTGTTGATAGCAACGAAGGTAAATCTTGTGTGGTTTATACACTGAACGGTGCGCGTTCATGCAGGCTAATCAGCCAAGAGACCCCTCGTCCATTTTTGATGGTCAAAGACGCTTCTTAATGCGCAGAGTGCAGAGCGCGCTCTGACATCGTGCCGGTGGCAAATAGCCGGCAGCAATTACCAACAGATTTATGGGACTTGTTGCCAAGCCTCACGTAACTCAGACATTGCCAGATAAAGCTTACCTAAGCTCTCCGCGTCTTGTGTCGATTTTGTTTTAAACCTGTCTCTTATACACATCTCCGAGCCCACGAGACGGACTCCTATCTC
>CAJXUL010000290.1 GCA_913060615.1 uncultured Gammaproteobacteria bacterium
ACACCTCTCTATTCGTCGGCAGCGTCAGATGTGTATAAGAGACAGCTTCAATGGACTCAGGATTTTGCGAGGTGGGCAGCGTCTCTCCATAGAACGGCGCAATACTTTTGGCGTCGTTATAGGCCCAAAGCGCAAAGCGCTGCGCATCGCCCTGATAGGCTTGGTCGTCGCGGTGGACCAAGTGGGTGCGTAGCGGTAAGTTATAATCTGCCTCTAACGCTTGTAAATGCTGGACCACAAGAAAACTGTAAGGGTCGTCTACTTGATGAAAGTAATGTAATTCGCTCGGTTGACCGCTGAGTTTTCTTCTTAGGCGCGCGCTATTACGCTTGAGTTGCAAAAAACCTTTGGATGCCATGACATCCATGCCGAAGGATCGTATTCGAGTTTCTAATCGCATTTTGGCCTCTACAAAATCAGCGAGTAATGGTGGTCTTACTAGCGAGTGGAAAGGGGGCATCGCTTGCAGGTGGGTGCTGCACCTGCACGCTCTGCAACCTTACCGAAACAATAAGGTCTCACAACCTGTACCGGCGAATATGTCATCTATTTGTGCGCGGCTGTCAGCATCTAGGTTTTGATATTCCTGGTTAATGGCGGCCAAGCATTTACCCTGATAAACAAAGGTAGGCTGCACCCAACGTTGACCATCAATAGTGGTTTCCATTTCGCTTGCGCCCTTTTGTAACGCTTCCGCATTAGCCAGCAGAGCTGGGGCATAAACTCTGCCTATTTCGCTTAGTAGCGGGCCAAGGTTGGTTTTAATGTCGGCCACATTCATCCAATCGCTGTCTGCCGCAATATTGCCACTCAGGTCATCTACAATATCTGTCCAGGCATGTACGCGAGGCGCTTGTTCCATACAAATTTGTGCAGGGGTGGGGTCGAACTTAGCCAGCTGGGTGAGCTGAGCATACAGCCCAAAGTCCGCAGAAGATGGCCGCTGACCTAAAACGAAGGTCTGTTTTTGAATAAGGTTATCCATAATGTTCAGAAAACGTTTGTAGCTGTTTTCAATAACATCTGCGGTCACATCGTTGGATCCCACCACATAAAGCCGTGATATTTGTCGCTCGGCAATGTAGTCGCTCATTGCAACTAACTTTTCTTCTGGGCTTTGTATGCCGCTCCACCGTGGCAGTATGGTGCCGGCCATTTTGATGTCCGCTGCAAAATGCCAGCGGTAGTGGAACATGGCTTTGGTTAGCCATTCATCGCCGTAGTCTTCAATTAAGTAATTTAAAAATGCCAGTACCGGGTTGCTGGGTATGGCTTGACGGCCTTGGTAGTCGTTTTCAAAACGCCTGATTAATGGCGTTGAATCTACTACGGCCTCTGTTTCGCCGTTGGCATTGGGCAAATAGAATGTGGGCAATAAATCCACCTTCGCGGAGGGCATGCCGAGGGACGCAGCCTGATCGCCGATCAGTAGTTGGTAAGGAATATGGCGAAAGCGCAGATAAGCGAGCATTTTTTTGGTGTAAGGGGATCCTGGGACACCTTTGAATTTTAGTGGTGTGTTGCTCATGCTCATGCTCCTCATATATTTCTGCGCAGTTGTCTTTTTAGTAGATTCTAAAACGCTTGTTTTGCCATTTAATCTGCATCGGTTAGTTCTCTATGTGTCATACGTTTACATAAAGGACAGCCAACTTTTGTTCTTTGATAAATGTACCTTCTATTCAAATAGACACTAGTTCATTTCCGGCCAATTGATCTTCCCATAATATATAATGGATGTCATTATAAGACGGTTAGGCACGAGTTTTCGGTGATATTTTCTATTTCAAAGGGGCGTGCTGATCTTAACTGGAGGGTGTATGCAGAAGTTTTTCCGGATCTCTTTGATCACTTTCGCTGTGTTAGGTCTTTTAGCCTATACCGCATGGCAGAATCGAATTAATTTATTGGTTTGGGGCGCGCCGGTTTTGGCCGAAACCCTCGACCCCATTGGTCCTAATGTACCCACTCAGTGGGCGGCTGGCCCTAGTACGGCAGAACTATCGCCCGGACAACGGCCACCCAATGTCATTTTGATATTGGCCGATGACATGGGGTTTAACGATGTATCTCTCTATAATGGCGGAGCCGGTGACGGTTCAGTGATGACACCAAATATAGACGCTTTGGCCCAACAGGGCGTTTCGTTTACCAATGGCTATGCGGCTAATGCAGTTTGCGCGCCTTCACGGGCTAGTTTGCTCACGGGGCGATATTCAACGCGTTTTGGTTTTGAGTTCACGCCTGTCTTTAAGTTAGGCCCCAAAATCTTCCAATGGATGCAGGACTTGGAGCCACAGCCACTGCCTAGCTTCATCGACACAGTGGGCGCCGATGCTCTGCCTGAAATTAATGAACTGGGCATGCCCAGCTCAGAAATCACTATTGCGGAATCCCTCCAGCAGGCGGGCTACTACACTGCGCATATTGGCAAATGGCATTTAGGCACGAAGGAAGGCATGCGCCCCCGAGACCAAGGCTTTGATGATTCTCTTTATATGGCAGGTACCCTGTATCAGCCGTGGGATCACCCGGATGTAGTCAGCGCGAAACGCCCAGAAGATGGCATTGATCGAATGGTCACGGCCACTGCTAGGTACCGTGCCAACTTCAACGACGGCGAATATTTTCAACCCGACGGTTACTTGACCGATTACTACGCGCGCGAGGCGGTAAAGGTCATTGAGAATAATCGCAACCGTCCGTTCTTTTTGTATTTAGCCTGTCTCTTATACACATCTGACGCTGCCGACGAATAGAGAGGTGTAGA
>CAJXUL010000291.1 GCA_913060615.1 uncultured Gammaproteobacteria bacterium
AGATCTACACCTCTCTATTCGTCGTCAGCGTCATATGTGTATAAGAGACAGCCATCATAGAAGGTAACTTCCAGCGCATTCAGTTCACCCCTGACCTCTTGCCCAGCGATGTCACTGGCACCGAAATATATCGCCCCGAAGATGGCACCTTTCAGTTTCAACCCGGCCCCATCTTTCATAACCTCATACTCACCGACGAAATCAACCGAGCGCCAGCAAAAGTGCAGTCGGCGCTGCTAGAAGCCATGGGCGAGCGACAGGTGAGTTTTGGCCGCGAGACCTTTGCCCTGCCCGAGCTATTTATGGTTATGGCAACTCAGAACCCAATTGAACAAGAAGGCACCTACCCGCTACCTGAAGCCCAGCTAGACCGCTTCCTACTGCATGTACTGGTTGGCTACCCTGATAGAGAGGCTGAAACAAAAATACTTCAACTGGTGCGTAACGAAAGCTCACAAACAACCGCCCCGGCGCAAACGCTCATAACTCAAGAAGATATTTTTACTGCGCGCCAAGAGATGCTCGCCTTACATATGGCAGAACCAGTAGAGAGATATATTGTAGAGCTTATATTGGCGACCCGTAATCCACCGGAAAGAATCAAACCTTGGCTAGAGTTTGGCGCAAGTCCTCGCGGCACCATTGGCCTAGACATGTGTTCCAGAGCGCTAGCATGGTTAAACAACCGCGACTTTGTGACCCCGGAAGATGTGCAAAGCGTGGCCCACGACGTGCTGCGCCATCGCTTAATCTTATCCTTTGATGCAGACGCCCAAGGCATCACCACAGACCAAGTGATTGATGAACTTATTGCAATAGTCCCTGTGCCATAAACTTAATGTCTAAGCGCGCGCAATTTCAATCGGCAGACAATGCCAGCACGACTGGCGGCAAGGCAGCGGACGTTATTCCGGGTGCCTATATCTCGTTGCCGCAGTTATTGGCGTTGCGCCACAAAAACGTGCGCTCAAGTCCGACACAATCTGCCAAGGTCATAGGCAGTCAGTCCGGTATTAAGCTGTCCAAAATAAAGGGCCGCGGTATAGACTTTGCCGAAGTTCGCGCCTACCAGCCCGGCGACGATGTGCGCGCCATAGACTGGCGCGTAACCGCACGCAAAAACAAACCCCACACCAAACTTTTTCGTGAAGAAAGAGAGCGCCCGGCACTGCTCTTTATTGACCAAAGCCAACATATGTTCTTTGGCTCCACTCAGCGTCTTAAGTCGGTAGCAGCCGCAGAATTGGCTGGCAGAATTGCTTGGCAAACACTCGCTGCCGGTGATCGAGTTGGCGGCATTGTGATAGGTAACAATGAGCAAACCCTGTACCGTCCCTTTCGCACCAGTAGGGCCATAGGCAGGCTGTTAAACCAAGTAGCGACCGCCAACCAGAGACTTAAAAGGTCACCTTTTGTAGACACTCAAACAAGCAAATTTGCTGGCCTAGAGCAACTGCGAAGACTGACCCAGAGTAATTATAAAATCTTCATCATCAGCGACTTTAGCGGCGAGTTGACAAGCTGGTCAGAACAAATAAAGCAACTGGCACGTAACAATCAAGTAATCGTCTTGCACATTCAAGATCCGTTAGATAAAGAACTGCCGCCAGCCGACCACTATGCAATTACCGATGGTAAGCAGCGGCTGCAGTTTTACTCAGGCAAAGAACATCTGCGCGCGGAATATACCGCGGTATTTGCAGCACGCTGCCAAGCGCTAAAAGATTTATGCCGGCATGAGTCAATGACTTATAAAGCGCTGAGCACTGAAGACCCAAACTGGGATCATTTAAGTTGGGTATAAATGAATAACGATCCATTAGCTCAGCTAAGAGATATTCGCCTGCCCATAGAGCCGGACTGGTGGCCATTAGCATTTGGCTGGTGGATTATCGCCGCTTTAACCTTGGTCGGGTGCATCGTACTCGCACGCCTGTTAATCAATGCCTACCAAATTCGCCGCCCGATAAGGGCAGCGCAGCAGCTGATGCAAGACCTCTTTGCAGAACACAGTTTGGGAGGCTTAACAGACCTCGAATTTGTCCATCGCAGCAACACCTTATTAAAACGACTATTGGTTGCAGCCTTAGACATGGAGACATTAGCCAAAGCATCTAATAGCCAATGGTTGGAAGCCTTGGACTCAATCAGTGGCAGCCATGACTTCACCCAAGGTCCAGGGCAAATATTAGGTTTACAGCGGTTCAACCCAAGCAGCACAGCGGATATCACACAACTCAAGCAACTACTCAATAAGCTAACTAGCAAAGTCCACCCAACAAAAACTAAAATCCGCTTTAATAAGTCGGTGCAAATTTCCAATAGCCAATTAGAGTCGGCCCATGATTGAGTGGTTATGGCCGTGGGCATTTTGGGCGCTACCCCTACCCATATTAGTTAGATTGCTATTACCGCAAAGCCAACGCGCTGAAGCGGCGCTCACCGTGCCAAGCTTGGGCGACTTTTCCAGCGTAACAACAGGCAGTTCAGGCGAACCGGCGCGGCGTCTCTGGAAAATCCTCCTCCTGGGCCTAGCCTGGATATTTCTTGTTACTTCGGCGGCACGCCCACAACTTACCGGCGACCCAGTGTCGCTACCTGCCTCTGGCCGAGATTTAATGCTGGCTGTGGATATCTCCGGCAGTATGGGCACCGAAGATACTGTCTCTTATACACATCTCCGAGCCC
>CAJXUL010000292.1 GCA_913060615.1 uncultured Gammaproteobacteria bacterium
GCACCATAAAGTGCAAAATGTCCTCGTGCACCGCGCCAAGTCCGCGTAAGTCACCGCTGTAGTTCAGTCTGGTGCGCAATAACACCGCCAGCGAGAGACCTCGTCCGTCAGTAAGTGCTGGAAAGTCTATGCCAATAACAGAGGCTTGGCCCCATTGAGGGTCTAGTTCTGCATCTACGGGCAGTCTCAGCGCTTGTCCAGGTTGCCAGCTTTCAGCGTCCTGCCATTCTATCTTTTGTTGCTCAGAGTCTTCCTGACTAACTAACTGCCATTCGTCGTTTTGTTTATTAATGAGATGGTGCATAAACGCGCTCCTTAAATGGCGCAATACCAACGCGCTTAAAGCATCCGAGAAAGCTCTCGTCTTCTAATCGGAGGTCTACATAGATTTCAAGAATCTTGGCAATAACGTCACAAACTTCTGCTCGAGGAATAGACGGCCCAACAATTTGTCCAAGCGATGGCGCCAGTTCTGAATGGCCAGCATGCCCGCCCAGTGAGATTTGATAAAACTCACTGCCTTTCTTATCCACACCAAGAATGCCTATATGGCCAACGTGGTGGTGCCCGCAAGCGTTCATGCAGCCAGAAATATTAAGGTTCAGCTCACCTAGATCATATTGAAAGTCGTAGTCGTCGAAACGTTCTTGTAATGCCTCTGCTACAGGTATGGATTTGGCATTAGCCAACGAGCAGTAGTCGCCACCAGGGCAGCAGATCATGTCGGTTATTAGTCTTGCGTTTGCCGTGGCTAGGTTTTGCGCTTGAGCTTGTTGCCACAATTCGAATAAATGCTGCTTGGGTACATGGGGCAAAACGAAATTTTGTTCGTGGCTGATGCGCACTTCAGAAAAACTATAGTCGGCGGCCCATTGGGCAACCGCGTCAATTTGCGTGTCGCTTACATCTCCAGGGGGTACGCCAGTTGCTTTAGTGGAGAGGGTTACCGCTGCATAGCCCGGCGCTTTGTGCTCAATCACATTGTGCTGCAACCACTGGCTAAACCTCGGGTTTGCCAGTCTTTGCTCGGCTAACGCATCGGTTACATCGGGTTGTTCGCTATAGCTAGGCGGAGCAAAGAAAGCCTCTACCCGAGATATTTCAGCTTCAGGAAGTGTGCCAGGTCCACCTTTACTGTGCGACCATTCTTCGTCGACTTTGGCACGGAAACCGTCAACGCCCATGGCCCGGACCAAAATTTTGATCCGTGCTTTGTACTTGTTGTCGCGGCGGCCGTAGCGGTTATAAACCCGCATTAGCGCTTCCAAGTAAGTGAGCAGGTGCTCTATGGGCAGTTCTGAGCGTACTAATGCGCCAAGAACTGGTGTGCGGCCTAAACCGCCGCCGGCGTATACGTCAAACTGTACTTGGCCCTTGGCATCACGATAAACCCGCAAGCCAACATCGTGTACGCCAATGGCAGCGCGATCCTCGGCTGCGCCGGTTACCGCAATTTTAAACTTGCGCGGTAGCCATTCGAATTCAGGGTGGTTTGTGGACCACTGGCGAATGATTTCGCAATAGGGGCGTGGATCGATTGTTTCGTCCGCTGCTGCGCCGGCAAAATGGTCCGTGGTGACATTACGGATACAGCTGCCGCTGGTTTGTATGGCGTGTAAATCTACCTTTGCCATGTCTGCCAAGATATCTGGCACCTCAGCGAGTTCCGGCCAGTTAAACTGCATATTTTGCCGGGTGCTTAGGTGTCCATAGCCGCGGTCATATTCTCTAGCAACTTTGCCAAGGGCGAAGAGCTGCTGACTGGAGAGGGTGCCGTAAGGAATTGCTACACGAAGCATTGGCGCCAATCTTTGCAAGTACAGCCCGTTACGCAGCCGTAGTTGTAGAAATTCGTCTTCTGAAAGTTGACCTTCAAGGTAGCGGGAGGTTTGCTCGCGGTAGTGATTAACGCGCTCTTCAATAAATGAGCGGTCAAATTTGGTGTATTGGTACATTTTTTATGGGTTCCTGCTCTGCGTCACCCAAGTCCCCTGACTGAGTTAAGCGCAGGACATTAGCAGCCCCATTTATTCAGAGCAACCAATAGGTGGCGCGGGCTTATTCCAAGGTCGAATATATAAATAATCGAAATAACAAAGTGCTGGTGGAAATAGTGTTAGGCCCTTGTCATGTACGCGTGGCGGTCTATACTTGCGGGCTCGAAATGGACCCAGATAAAAGCTGGGTTTGATCAATTAAAAAGTGGAAGAGAAACAATGAGCGAAGAGCACCAGCCAGACCAAGATCAACAGGCCAAAGATGACTCTGCGGATGTAAAAGCTATTTTGGTTATGTTTACTGCCGCCGTACTTTTTGCTGCGGTCTTTATTTCAGGGTTTACTGTCGATCTATAGCCGATCTATAGCCGATCTATAGCCTGCATCCAGAGACGGCATTTACTGCCGGAATATAGATACGCAGGTGAGAGCTGGAATCGCAGACCTGAGGGCTGCTCGGTGTAGGTAAGCCCTCTGTTCAAACCAAAGCAAAAACTAAACAGCACAAGTTAAACAGCAAAAGAAAGGCTACCCAGTCCTGCGGCTGTCTCTTATACACATCTGACGCTGCCGACGAATAGAGAGGTGTGGATCTCGGT
>CAJXUL010000293.1 GCA_913060615.1 uncultured Gammaproteobacteria bacterium
GATCTACACCTCTCTATTCGTCGGCAGCGTCAGATGTGTATAAGAGACAGTTATCTGACATCTTGTGTCTCCAAAGTCTTAATTGTAGTTGCTGGCTGATCTGCGACCGATCTGCCGGCTCTTTTACACCAAGGGCGAGAAGCTTCGGTTATCGAAACATCGCGCTGATGGATTCTTCGTTGCTTACTCGCCGGATAGACTCGGCCAGTAAACGATCTAAACTTAACTGAAAGATCTTGTTGCAGGCTTTCGCTTCTGCTGACAAAGGAATGGTGTCAGTCACCACCATTCTGTCTAGCTTAGAGGCGGCTATGCGCTCAATGGCTGGGCCAGAGAAAACCGCGTGAGTGATATAACACACTACTTCTTTAGCGCCTTCAGCTTTTAACGCTTCAGCTGCAGTACATAAGGTCCCTGCGGTATCTACAATATCGTCAACAATGATGCAGGTCTTACCTTCCACATCACCGATAACGTTCATCACCTCAGTAACATTTGCTTGAGGACGACGTTTATCAATAATTGCCAAATCAAGATCGTCGATCTGCTTAGCTATTGCTCTGGCTCTGACCACACCGCCCACATCCGGAGACACGACGATGGGGTTAACATATTTCTGCGCCAAAATATGATCGACTAAAACTGGCGAGCCATAAATATTATCTACAGGGATGTTGAAAAAGCCCTGAATTTGGTCCGCGTGCAAGTCTACGGTGAGAATTCTGTCTATACCCACTGTGCTGATCATATCCGCTACAACTTTGGCACTGATCGCAACGCGAGCCGAACGCGGCCTGCGGTCTTGGCGTGCATAGCCAAAGTAAGGTACCACTGCGGTTACTCGATGAGCCGATGCGCGATGACATGCGTCAGCCATGATCAAAAGTTCCATCAAGTTGTCGCTGGTAGGCGCACAAGTTGATTGCAGCAAAAACACGTCTTTGCCACGAACGTTTTCGTGAATTTCTACAGTAACTTCACCATCACTAAACCGGCCAACATCTGCGTGCCCAAGGTCTAGGTGTAATTTTTGAGCAACTCTGGCAGACAAATCTTTGTTCGCGCCGCCAGAAAACAACATCAAATTAGCCATTTCACTTTCCCCAAGTGTTTTCGCAAAGACCGTGATCTCGAACAAATAACAATATGAATGGCTGGGGTGGCAGGATTCGAACCTGCGCATGCCGGGATCAAAACCCGGTGCCTTACCGCTTGGCGACACCCCAAGAACTTTTAGTGCAATGTGTTCCCACACCACATGAGATCTACTTATGCAGTTGTTGATCGCTGTCGACCACCGCATAGTCTCTTTATTCTAGAATATTCTATTCCGTATCTTATCTTGCCCTCTTTACCCTATCTGACAACCCATAAAGGTGTTCAATACCGAAGACAAAATAGCAAAAGTGACTTTGCAACTTTAAGAAATTGCGAACTTTCCAGCCTCTTTTTCAAGCGCGCTATTGTCCTGATAGCGCCACGAAGTGTCAAACACCTTTGCAGCTAAACCACAGCTAAACATCAAAGGAGGGCATTGTTTTTCCCTCTTTTTAATCATTTCGCGCTTTTTCGGCCAATAATTATTTTTAGTTGCAGATCTCGACCCTCAATAGTGATTCTTCCTGGTAGCTCGCGCTGTTCTCCTAGAGCACCCTGAATATGATCTGCATAGCTCACGGACCACCCGGCCTGAGTAAACCTCAGCAGTCGACCCTGTGCATCTTTTTCAACAGTTTCAACCGCTACATTAGGTGCCACAACGCCCTTAATCCAATAGGGGAAAACATCGATGGGGGCTGACCAACCCAGCTGTCGCCTCATAATCTGGCTCGGCTGGCCTTGATCAATAATCTGAGCGCCTTGTGTTAGCTCGGCATAAGTAGCTGATCCCGCGATCAAAGTGCGGCCCACGCCCAGCGGGCCCCAAAGCTCCATTTGGAAATTTTCTGCCTGCTGGGACCAACGAAAACCTGCGCTGCTGCGTTGTTCAGGTTGAATAATGATCAATTTTCCGCTTACCGCATAGGTCTCAGCGGTGACACTGGAGTGATTGGTCGGCAATGAGGCACAAGCTGAAAAAAGTAAAATTAAAAAACTGAGATAAATGCCCCGAAGAGAGAGGCAGCGCAGAGTTAAAGTGCGCTTAGCAACAAAAATCCCAGCTAGGCGCTGTGTGATTACGGCAAATTTCATCTTGGGTTACATCCAGATATAAGTTTGAGAGCAGCTAAATTCGACGCCACTGCGCGCCGCGCAACAAGTTTTGCTGCTTGCATATAGAAAACCAACATACACGGCAAACATAAATCTAACATCAAGAGACTAAAGGCTTCGCCCACCTTCTGTTATCATCATCAGTCAATTTTCAGTGCTTCTACATTCATGAGCATATTGGCATACGGTTTAAATTATCGCACCGCCTCGCTAGATCTTAGGGAGCGCATTGCCTTTCCTGAAGAAAAGTTAGCTCAAGCACTAAAATCTTTGACTAATGACATTTCGGGTGTCTCTGAAGTAGCCATCATCTCCACCTGCAATAGAACTGAATTTTATCTGTCTCTTATACACATCTGACGCTG
>CAJXUL010000294.1 GCA_913060615.1 uncultured Gammaproteobacteria bacterium
GGGGAAAGGGGGAAAAAGAAAAGGGGAAAGGGTTGAGGCTGCGAGCCCGCTCTTTTGCGCTCGATCACTTTTGGTTGACCGATTCCGGCGAATATGAAGGCGGTAAACTTGATTGTATTTACGGAATAGTTACTGTTTAGTAGGGACAGCTCACAACAAAAGACGTTGTGTGCTTTGTGACTGATTTATGAACTTATGATTTATGACCTAAAGAGTAAATGATTATGACAGTACTAAGACATTATTTTATCAGTGAGGATTTGGAAGATTTGGTGCTGCTAGAGCAGCAGTTAGAAGAGGGTGGTGTTGATGCCGCGCAAACCCATGTTTTGAGCTTAGATGACCAAAACTTGGAAGGCTACGAACACCTTCATGATGTGAATTCAATAATGAAAAAGGATGTGATCAGGTCAGGCGTAGTTGGGGCGGTGATCGGTCTGGCGTTGTCCTTATCTTTGTTGGTAGTAGCAGCATTACTTGGTTGGGCTGAAAGCAAAGCTGGTTGGATGCCCTTTATTTTATTGTCCATTATTATTTTTGGCTTCTGCGCATGGGAAGGAGGCTTGTTTGGTATTCAAACGCCAAACAAAAAATTTGCTCGATTTGAAGATGTGTTAAATGCGGGCAAGCATGTGTTTTTTGTAGACCTGGCTCCTGAGCAAGAAGAGGTGCTCGCTAGGTTGATGACCGGCCACCCAAGTTTGAAAGCTGCTGGAACCGATAGAGGCACGCCGCGCTGGATAACCAAGGGGCAGAAGAATATACCGACGCTGTTACGCGAAACTTTGCCCTAGAATTGGCTTGGAAAATGCCTGCTAGAGCTACTCGCTCGGAGTGCTCTAGTCTTGGCTACCTTGCTAAATCTTTTCTTAAACTGCGCCATTTTTCGGGCGAAAGCTGCTTACCAGTCGCCTATTTAGCACAGTGCCAGCACGCCTTTGCGGCATAAAACCAAATCTACCGTAGGCCAATAAGGAATTTTCCGCTAGGGTTCGGTTTTTTATCGGAACACGTCAATGAGTAACTCTATAAACCGAGAGTCTCCAAGTATTTTAGGAGAAACCACTGCCACAGAATTCCTTCAGCGTTATTGGCAAAAGCAGCCACTGCTTATTCGTGATGCATTGCCAGACTATGAATCGCCGATAAGCCAAGATGAATTGGCCGGCCTCTCTCTGGAATCCGAGGTGGAATCCCGCATTGTTGAAGAAAATGGCGCAGATGGGCCGTGGTCTGTTAGACATGGGCCATTTGAAGACGATGACTATCAGAACATGCCGGAAAAAGATTGGACGCTATTGGTGCAAGGGGTAGACCTTTGGGTGCCTGAAGTAAAAGAGTTGCTCAAGCGCTTTGACTTTTTACCAGCTTGGCGGTTGGACGACATAATGATTAGCTATGCCTGCGAGGGTGGCAGTGTTGGTCCTCATTTTGATCAATATGATGTATTTCTACTGCAAGTTGAAGGTCAGCGTTGTTGGCAAGTTGGCGAGGAGTGCGGTGCCGGAACACCTTTGCTAGAGGGTACCGAGCTGAAAATTATTGAAGATTTTCAACCTGTGCAGGAGTGGTTGCTGAATCCAGGCGATATGCTCTATTTGCCGCCGGGAGTAGGGCATTGGGGTGTGGCGGAAAGCGAATGCTTAACGTTTTCAATAGGTTTTAGATCGCCAACATTGGCAGATATGTTAGGCGACCTAGCTGTTGAAATGATTACTCAAGGCAATACAGAGCATTATCGAGATCCTGAGTTGACTGTTGACATGGCCTCCCAAGATATTCACCCGGCTTTTATCGACCAAGCGAAAAAGCAATTGTTTGACCTGCTCAATGATGATGAGTTGATAGAGGATTGGTTTGCGCGTTTTATGACTGCGCCCAAATACCCTGAATTAGAGGAGCATACTGAAGAGGAACGTCACGCGAGTATCCGAGGGCGCAGATATTTTAATGGCGATGCGGTTGACTAAAATTTAGCTTCGTCCCTTGGCGCTCACATAGTTGGTTAACTTCCCGGTGCCCGCTACCGTTGAAGAAAAAAGTCAAACCGTTGGTAGTTTAATTGTTGGGCCAGTCTGTACTTCCATTACATTTGTCTGTCGTTGGATGGCTTGTACTTACGTCCATCCAAGATGTGAACGCAAGTTGTTCCAAGGAGAGACTATTGAACCACGACGTTGCCGAGCGATTTGCCTCCTACCCAGCCAACGTGCGAATGAAAATGGAGCGTTTGCGTAGTCTTATTTTTGCAGTAGCTGCACAGGACGGACGTGTTGGTGAATTGGAAGAAACCTTAAAGTGGGGCGTGCCTGCCTATCTAACACCCGCCAGCAAAAGTGGAACAACTATTAGAATTGATTGGAAGGCGAAATCGCCAAGTCAGTTGGGCTTGTATGTGAACTGCAAAACTACCCTTATTGATACCTATAGATCATTGTTTCCCCAGTTAAGTTTTCTAGGCAATCGCGCCGTTTTCTTAGATGTTAGTGATGCTGTCTCTTATACACATCTCCGAGCCCACGAGACGGACTCCT
>CAJXUL010000295.1 GCA_913060615.1 uncultured Gammaproteobacteria bacterium
GTGGGCTCGGAGATGTGTATAAGAGACAGCTCTAAAGTGATCCAACGTTTACCTAGAGATGAAGCAACTTCACTAACCCCAGTACCTGCAGCCAAAGCTGTTATCGCATCGAATTTAGCTTCTTCAAGCGCAGCCAAACCTTTTTCGTTGCGCAGTTGGGCTTGTATGGATTCAGAAACTTCTTCTAAAGCAACTTCTTCAGGCTCATATTGTTTTGCCACTCTAACAACTAAGGCCTGCGTATCACTGACCTGAATCATCTCACTGTTTTCACCCGCCAAAACTTCTTCGCTGAATAGCGCTTCGAGAACGTCGGCATTGCTCAGCACCAAATCACTGGCACTGGGCTCATTGCCTTGGGATACCGTTAATGAAAAGTTCTCGGTGATGCCTGACATTTGCACAACCGACAAATTCAGCTCCGCAGCGGTCTCTGTCAACGCGAAGCGTTCGTCATAGGCACTACGCTCAAGCAGATCTAATTGTTCGGAGTATTGTTCTTCAGCCAATTCGGTTTTTACTCGCTCTTTCAATATCGGTAACTCATCTTCAAATGTGGGATATTCGGTTACGATAATATTGTTGAGTTTTATTAAATGGTAGCCGTAAGCTGTTCTAATAGGCTCCGACACTTGCCCAATAGTGGTTAACCCCCACAGCGCCTCTTCGAAAGACGCGTCAAAAACACCTTTGCCAGCGAGACCAAGAGAACCGCCCTGCTCGGCAGATCCAAGGTCATCAGAAATCTCTTTTGCTACAGCAATAAAATCTTCGCCTTGCTTTATACGCTCAGCAATTACATTGATGCGCTGTAACGCAGCGGCATCATCAATGGCATCATTCACTTGAACGAGAATATGCGAGCTGTCTCTGGCATCGGCAGAAGAGGCTGCAGCGCGATCTTCTTCGTACATTGCCTTAAGCTCGTCATCGCTCACTTCAAGCGCTAAACCGCCGGCTAAATCTGTTACCGCCAAAAGCACATATTCAACGTCCAAGGTTAAAGGCGTCATGTAAAGCGCTTGGTCATCGGCATAGCGCGCCTCAATCTCTTCATCAGAGACTTCTGCATCAACAGCATAAGCTGCAACATCTAAAGACAAGTAAGCGAAGTCGCGGCGCTGCTCTAAAATTCTTACAGCTTCGGCTATTTCCCAATCAGGCACTAAAACGCCATCGGAAACACCACTGCGTAGTTGCTCAGCGCTCAAAGCGCCAGAGTATTCTTGCAAAAATTCTACCGGCTGATAGCCCAATACTTGTAACTGCTGGCGATAAATTGCTTCATTAAATTTGCCATCAACCTGGTAAACGGGGCTTAACAGTAGTTGCTTATTTACCTCATCCATTGACACGCGTATGCCTAGATCAGAGGCAGTTTGGTAAAGCACTTGGCGGTTGATCAGTTGGTTGAGTGCAGATTGCTGTAAAAGCAACCGATCTATATCGTTTGGATCAAAATCAGGTCCCACCTGAGATAGAATGCGGCGCTTCTCGCGCTCAGTCTCAATATTAAGCACCGTTTCTGTAATATCGTAATCACCGACTTGGGCAACCTTTGGATCACCACCGAGGAAAACATTAGTAGCACCAAATCCGAATAGCGTAAGTACCAATATGATGGCCACTACCAGAATTTTGAAGCCGGTTGATTGAGTTTGATCTCGCAGTTGCTGCAACATGCTAGCTATACCTTAAAACGTATAATAGAAAACCTAAGTGTAAGGATATAAAAAAGGGCGCTTTATCGGCGCCCTTTCAAATCACCCAATCGCCGCTAGTTTAAAGCGTCTTTAAGTGCCTTACCCGGCTTAAAGGCTGGAACTTTGGCAGCTGAGATTTGGATCGTTTCACCTGTCTTTGGGTTACGACCTGGACGTGCTGCGCGATCACGTACCAAAAATGTACCAAAACCAACTAATGCAACTGACTCGCCATCTTTTAAAGAACCGGTTATCGCTTCTAACGCGGACTCTAAAGCTCTGCTCGCTGCAGTTTTTGAAATATCTGCAGATTCAGATATATGATCTACTAACTCACTCTTGTTCATACTGTGCCCCTCTTAAATACGCCGGTCGATAGAATAGCTGGTGGGACGAGGAGCAAAACTCACATCCAAAACGGCTTATTTTCTCTATGCGCATACAGTTAAATTAAGACCCTTGCGGGATCGCTTGTTTTATACCAACACAGCTAGGCCGGCGCAAGCTAATGCGCGCAAGACTTTGCTAATGTGGGCTTATGCTAGATGGCGTTTCAGCCGCTCCAGATTCCTTTTTTGACTCAGAACTTGCTCCATCAACGCCCCCATCATGGAGTATTTTGGGCTCGGGCATTCGCTCCAGTGCTATTTCTAATACTTCGTCTATCCATTTCACTGCATGGATTTGTAACTGTCTCTTATACACATCTGACGCTGCCGACGAATAGAGAGGTGTAGAT
>CAJXUL010000296.1 GCA_913060615.1 uncultured Gammaproteobacteria bacterium
AGATAGGAGTCCGTCTCGTGGGCTCGGAGATGTGTATAAGAGACAGTCCATATCCAGCTCCCTCTGTAATAGGCCATCAATCCCAAACCACCGCCGATAAACAAGCCAACTATTAGGTTAGGCAAAGTGAATATTTGCAGCCCAGCAGCGGTCATAGATTGGGCGATAAGGGGTGCCAAAAAAAGCACCCCAAACACGATGGGTGAAAAGACCATCTTGAGAAATTTTTCCATATTTACCTCGCTAAAGTTTATCTTGTCTTTGTCTTTGCTGGGGCGGGTGTGAAGGGCATTAGACCTTTCTTCAACGTTTATATCTGAACTCTTTGCTTTGCACTCTTTGCTTTGCACTCTTTGCTCTGGACCTTTCGCCACCGTCTCAATTTATATAGTCAGCAAGCACCCTATGCAAGCCTCCTATGCCAGCCCCCTATGCAAGAGGTAAGTGCGCCAACGCATCAGCGCAAACACCTGTTTGAGTCCGCGGTGTCACCGCGATAATTTTCTCAGCAGTGCGCCTATTTGCAGCCACAGGGTCTTTGCCAAAAATACCGGCACACCTAGAGGGTTCTGTTTGATCTTTCTCGCCAGCAGTCGTTTTAGCGCTGCCGTACCATCGTAGTTGGCTTCGCGTTGGCCGTGGCCTTTGTGTAGATCAATGGCAGGAATGTCTATTACATCTAGGTCCAATGACAGTGTGAGGGTTTCTGTTCTGGGTAGCAGGCACTCTTGGTCTGTGCAGGCTTGGTAGCGCACCAATACCTTGATATTAATGCTGTGCACATCAAGGGGCCGACACTCGCTGGCTAATTCGCCTGTTGCGTAAAATGGATAGATGAGATCAACCGTGCCATGCCAGACGTTTAACTCCGCAATGCCAGGCAGTGTTAATTTTTCTGTTGCAGGTAACTCAGGCGGCATCACCATAAATCCCTCAGGCCCGTCTATTGTGACAGTGGTCGCAATCATGCCGTCTGGTACCGGAGGGCCATAGATATGTAAGCCATCTGGCAGCTCAAAACGCACAACCAAGTGCCGCACCACGCCCTGTCTTACGGTGCCCTTGCCGCCATGTACGGCCACGGTGAGGTTAATGTCTTGGTCGCCGCCTGAGGCATGAGGTGCGTTTTCATCTAGGATGAGTTGGCCTAGTGCTGCGTCGATGTAGAGTTCAGGGCTGTCGCGCTTTTTGTATGAGTCGTGAAAGAACTTGGCAACCACCACGCCCTCTTCATCGGTGACATATACGCCCGGATACGGAATGCCATACAGCAGTGCGTCGTTTCTTGTGACCTGTTCATTGAGTATGCCGAATTGCTTGATGACCTCTGAGTCAATGTCAGAAAGTAATGGAAATGGAATACCTTGTTTTTCGCCGAATTCGATCAGTGTTTCCTGATCGTCATAGGATATAGCGTACAGACAAATGTCGTGTTTGGTAAATTTACCGAGTGCGTCGCGTAGCTCGCCGAGCTGCGTCCAACAAGGGGGTCACCAAACCGCTGATCGGTAGAAAACCACTACAGATTTTCGACCCGCTCGGTCGTTGTGGTAGTCCACTTGCGTACCGCTTGCGTTTGGCAGAGTGAAGTCTGGTAGCCGTTGGCCAATTTCTGGGCCGGTTGCATGTCCTTCGGGCAGACCTGCTCGACCGGGGTGGCCCAACGGTGCTGGCGCATCAAAGCCGTGATGATCTCTCTCAACTACCATAAAGTTGTTCCTGATTTTTTACGCAATGGCGTTTTTTTGGTTGGTTTGTTAATGTGATTCATTATATGTAATTCAGGGCCGGCGACAACCTGTATTTACATTGCGCCGCAACGAAGGGATTTAAATCCAGCGTGTGGGGTGTTAATGATGGAGTTGAGGAAATCCCCCCCGCCCCCACTTTTTAAAATTGAATCACTGCTAGGAGAGAAAAATGTCAGTTATCGAACCCAACCAAGACGCGCTAAGCGCAATGGCCGAACAAAATCCGGATGAACCGGTGTATATGCTTAATTTATTAAAGTACCGCGACACTGCCGCTACAGGCTTTGGTGTGGACGGTATGAGCGGACGCGAGGCGTATCAGGTCTACGGGCGTAAATTTGCCAAACTCAACCCAAGGTTCGGCGGCGAACCCTTATGGATGGGCAAGGCCTTACGCTCCATTATTGGCGACGAATCTTGGCATACAGTTATTTTGGTGCGTTACCCCACCCGGGCGCATTTTGTAAACATGTTGGCTGACCCAGATTATCAAGCCATAGCGCCCATCAGAGCTGCCGCCCTGGAAGACAGTCGCCTTGTAGAGACAGAGCAGCTCAAGGGGCTTGCTTAGTGTCTTAACGGGGCAAAAAAATGGCGTAAAACGCTTAAAGGCGGCGTGAATATCGACCTGCTTTGCGCCTGTCTCTTATACACATCTCCGAGCCCACGAGA
>CAJXUL010000297.1 GCA_913060615.1 uncultured Gammaproteobacteria bacterium
CGTGGGCTCGGAGATGTGTATAAGAGACAGTTCTTAGGTGGCAGATTCGGTCGGCTTTGGGGCAAACCCAAATTTGCACCATTACGCGGTGGTATGGGCGGTCGAAGACGTTGGGGTGGAGTCAGATCTGGGCTATTCTGGGGTGGCAGACTTGGGCCTGCAATGGGAGGTGGCGTCGCAACCACAGACGAACTGCCACGCGTTATGCCTACTCCTGCGTGAGGCCGCTGCGAAGATTGTGCATTAAGTGCTGCCACCCTTCGCGCTACACTACCTTGCTCTATTCCAAGACTATCTGCTGATGTGATCATTTCATCCGTCTTTCTTTTTCTTATCCTAAAAGTATAGTCTAGCGACTTCTGGTGCGCTACTCATGGCGATAGCATTACCGCAATTTTTGTCTGAACCGATGGGTTGGGAAGCAAAGGATGCCCTACTCGGGCACTGGCCCGGGTGGTAGGCTCCGCTTACCGCAAGCTACGTCGTCATGCTTGCTGCTATGTCTGCCTACCAGCCGCCTTGCCCTCCCCGCGTTCGTGAGTGCGCCAACACCCGCATAGGCCAAGAAAGAGGCCACAAAAACCACTGTATTAGCAACACTGGTTGACACTTCGTTGATGATTGTCAGCTGTTCTATAGTTAGACCAGTCTGGACGACAACCTCAACTGCTTACTTAATACTTATAATTGCTAAAACCGATGCAGAACTGGGGTCTGATAAATCCAGCTCGCCAGAATCTTGTTTTGCTTGCACCACGACCAATATTTTTGTTGAGGACTCTGTCACCATTTCAGACAAAATCTCGTTTACAAAAGCCGCGTTTGTCACATCTACTGAGGCCTTGAATCAGCGGCATAACCCCAGCAAAAGCATCTAGCGCTTCCTAAAGCAGATCAAAAATACATTGAAAGCACCGAAGTTTATGTGGTCGCTGAATAGTTATAGGGGAGTGATCAATAACACTGCCTTGATCATTAAAAGCCGAAAATTTACCGACTCCACGATTTAATATTGCACCTACCATTCCTGCAACCAATTAAGGCTCGGCATGGAACAATAGAAAATTTTTGATCCTTGCTTGAACGGGTATTCGTAGAATCGGGTGAAAGTCTTCGCTGCTAAGTGCTAGCCAGCTCGCATTGAGTATTGCCTTTACCTGTACATACCGCTGCAGAGACAAGATCTTAAAACTGTGGTGTGAAACATCGCTGACACAAGAGTACTCGCGCCCCTTTTAGCAAAATCTCATAATTCTTTTTGGCGGGCGGCATACACCCTAACCGAGCAAGGCTTCTCCGATCTCTACAAAGATTATGGTAAAGACAAAAATGCCGACAAGGGCGGCCACCACCTTAAGAGCGATTTTTAGCGCATCCATGAGGTCGCCACGAGACTTTATCCCGCCGCGAAACCAAACCATACAAACTAGGGTCAACGGCAAGCCAAAAAACACCAGAAATATTGCTATATACAGACCCATCTCCCTCTTACCTACCTGAAGCTTTCATCATCGCATTGGCCCAGTGTCCAACATCGCAGCCTGCAAAAAGTGCAACCGAAAACCACTTAGCCGAGAAATCGCCCAAAAACTTTAGCCCAAAAAAGTTAGAGACCTTTTCCAGCAGGCGTTTTATCTTTCTGCGAAGGAACATCGATGCCAGATCTTTTCAGGAAATGGAATTTGCTTTTTTGTTGGAACGCCGGTTGTGGCGGGGCTTTTAATTGGTAGGCAATTGTAATTGGTAGGCGATTGTAATTGGTAGGCACGCCCGGATTCGAACCGGGGACATCTAGCATGTCATGCTAGCGCTCTAACCAACTGAGCTACGCGCCTATTTTTAACTTTCTGCTACTTTCGCTAATCTAATCTATCTCAATAAGACCTGACTTTTAGCCACAAATAACCCGTTTGGGGTCTGCTGCTGCATTCACGAAGCGGGAGTATATCGCCGCTTGGTAATCGGGGCTAGTCTGAATAGCCTTCATTGAGCGTTCTAAGGCTTTTCTTTTTAGTTTTTTACCAATTGCCTCGCCCGAAATCAGCCGAGCAATTGTTTTTGTCGCAACTGATGCAGTTGGTCGCGCACATGAGCTGCCTCTTCAAACTCCAAATCTTGAGCATGCTTGAGCATCTGCTTTTCCATTTGCGTAATTAGCTTGCCCAGCGCCTTGGGGCTGTCTGGAACGATAATCGGCTGAACCTTGTTGCCGCGCTTTGATTTGGACCCAGTACTGGTTGAACGAGCGCCCTCCATCACATCCGCAATGCTCTTAGTGACAGACTTCGGCACAATGCCGTTTATCTTGTTGCTGTCTCTTATACACATCTCCGAGCCCACGAGACGGACTCCTATC
>CAJXUL010000298.1 GCA_913060615.1 uncultured Gammaproteobacteria bacterium
TCTACACCTCTCTATTCGTCGGCAGCGTCAGATGTGTATAAGAGACAGGGCCCAAGCAGACAAGTTGGTCCAGCGCGTGGCGGTGATCGATTGGGACGTGCATCACGGTAACGGCACCCAACAAGCTTTTTATGATTCCGCGGACGTGCTCACCCTGTCCATTCACCAAGAAATGCTCTACCCGGTTAATTTGGGCACCATTGGCGAACAAGGCGAAAATGCAGGCCACGGACATAACATTAATATTCCACTGCCCGCAGGCAGCGGCGGCGGCGCGTACCTAGCAGCACTAGACGATGTGGTGTTGCCTGCCCTACATGCATTCAAACCCGATCTCATTGTTATCGCTTGCGGTTATGACGCCTGTTATTTTGACCCCTTAAGTCACATGCTACTGGTGGCGAATCACTTTCGCACTATGACCCAGAAAATCATGCAAGCAGCGGATGAGCTGTGTGGTGGCAAAGTAGTCGCCAACCATGAAGGCGGCTATTCGGATTTCTACGTGCCGCTATGTGGTATTGCGGTCATAGATACCCTTGCTGGGATAAGTAGCGGCGTTAAAGATCCCTACGCTGGCACCGAATTTGTTGCCAATCAGAACCTTTATCCGCATCAACAAGCCGCCATCAACCAAGTGATTAATGGGCCTCTACAAACGCTATTACAGCGCAGTTAAGAGAAGGGCTCGGGGTGCTTCACGAAGCCCGGCAAGTCTTATAGTCTTGGGCTAAGGGAAAACTTAGTCTTGGGGAGGACTTATGCCGGAAACAGATTTAGCGACGACAACAAATCAGCGCAAGAATTTGCGGGTTGGCGTGTGTTACGACTTTCGTAATCCGCCTGACTCCGGCGTCAGCCATCAATACCTTTACCAAGAAATCATGTCTCAAGTGCAGTGGCTTGACCAAATAGGTGCGGACCTCGTTTGGTTCACCGAGCACCACTTTGTTGAAGACGGCTACTTGCCCAGCTGGATTCCAGTAGCTGGGGCAATGTCGGCGGTGACCAAGAATGTGAGCTTTGGCACCAATATTTGCCTCATGCCATTTAACCACCCTATTCGCCTAGCCGAAGACCTCGCGGTTCTAGACAACCTGTCCGGTGGCCGGGTTGAGGTAGGCCTTGGCATGGGCTATGCCCCACATGAGTTCAAAGGTTTTGGCTTCCCCGTAGCACGCAGACTGTCATTGATGAACGAAGGCATAGAAGTGCTACAACACTGCTTCAGCGGTGAGCGTTTTAGTTACCATGGTAAGCGCTATCAATTTGAGGATGTAAAAATCGCCCCTGGATACGTGCAAGAAGGCGGCCCTCCTCTATGGCTGGCAGCAATGTCCGAAGCCGGTGCAGCGAGAGCTGCCCACTACAATACGAACTTCCTACCCCAAGGCCTGAAAAAACGCTCATTTGACCCTTGGGTGGATGCGTTAACAAGCAGTCAACGCAATCCTAGTGACTATAGGGTGGGCATTATCCGCAGCATTTTAGTCACTGACGACCAAGGCAAAGATTGGCTCCCAGTGCGTCAGTCAGAACGCTACCGTATGGAGCTCTACCGCAAGTTCTATAAAGAAAGCGGCGAAGGCTTTGGCGAAAAAGGCGAACAGGTCCCCCAAACTTGGATAGTGGGCGACGTGGACCATTGCGTGGCAGAGCTGAAAAAATTCATCACCGATTTCGGCATTACCGATATTGTGTCTATGGCCGTGCCCCCGGGCATGCGCGCAGATGATATGTCTGCCAGTTTAGAGCGCTTGTTTACTCAGGTAGTGCCCAGGGTAAAAGCCGAGCTCGGTTTGTAGGAAAGTTTGTACAACTATTTGTAAAAAGGTCCGTTACTGGCTCAGCGGATCTTGTAGAACAATTGAGGAAAATAATAATGAATATCAGTTTCAGCCCAGAGCACGAAAAATTTCGTGACGAAGTGCGCACCTTTTTGGACGAATCCTTAACCAATGATCTGCGCAGCGCTCAGCGCCTGTGTCCAGGCCTCTTTCTCGACTATGAACACAACATTGCCTGGCACAAAATTCTGCACAGAAAAGGTTGGGTGGCGCCCGCTTGGCCTAAAGAATATGGCGGCACCGGCTGGGATTTAATGCAGCGATACATTTGGTCCATTGAGACTGCTAAGGCTGATGCGCCTAATTTGGCACCCATGAGCGTCGGCATGTGCGGCCCCATGCTTATCGGCTGTGGCAGCGAAGCCCAGAAAAAGGAACTGCTGCCCAGAATACTGTCTGGCGAAGACTACTACTGCCAAGGCTACTCCGAGCCAGGCTCTGGATCGGACCTTGCTAGTCTCTGTCTCTTATACACATCTGACGCTGCCGACGAATAGAGAGGTGTAGA
>CAJXUL010000299.1 GCA_913060615.1 uncultured Gammaproteobacteria bacterium
AGTCCGTCTCGTGGGCTCGGAGATGTGTATAAGAGACAGCTTCCAATACTTCGTGGCAAGTTTGCTGCATTACTGTGGCGCGAGGGTCGTAGTTTTTATAAACCCGGTGACCAAAGCCCATGATTCTAAAAGGGTCGTTCTTATCTTTGGCTTTGCGTATGTATTCAGGAATGTTGTCCACGCTGCCGATTTCATCGAGCATGTTCAATACAGCTTCGTTTGCGCCGCCGTGTGAGGGTCCCCAAAGTGCCGCAATACCAGCGGCAACACTGGCGAAAGGGTTAGCGCCAGTAGAGCCTGCCAAGCGCACGGTAGAGGTGGAAGCGTTTTGTTCGTGGTCAGCGTGTAGTAGGAAGATGCGGTCCATCGCGCGCGCGAGCGTTGGGCTGACTTCGTACTCTTCGCAGGGCGTGGCAAACATCATATGTAAAAAGTTCTCTGCATAGCCCATGTCGTTGCGTGGGTATATGAAGGGCTGACCCTGCGAGTGCTTGTAGCTCATTGCCGCCAATGTAGGCATTTTGGCAATTAAGCGGTGAGCTGTGATCTTACGATGTTCTTCGTCGTCGATGTCTAAAGAGTCATGGTAGAAGGCAGATAATGCGCCAACCACACCACACATAATGGCCATTGGGTGTGCGTCTGGGCGAAAGCCTTGAAAGAAAGTGCGCAACTGCTCGTTGACCATGGTGTGGTTTTTGATAGTGCTAACAAATTCTTCTTTTGCTGTTGCTGAGGGCAGTTCGCCGTTTAGCAGCAGGTAACAAAGTTCGAGGTAATCTGATTTTTCAGCCAATTGATCAATTGGGTAGCCTCTGTGCAAAAGAATGCCCTGGTCGCCGTCAATGTAGGTGATGCCTGATTCACACGCGGCTGTAGAAACAAAGCCTGGATCGTAGGTGAAGTAGCCTTGCCCAGTGAGTTTACCAACGTCAATTACGTCTGGTCCCAGGCTACCTGAGTAGATGGGGAGTTCGATTGGTGCATCTACCCCGTCGATAGCGAGTGTTGCGTGTTTGCTTGTCTGATCAGCCATTGTTCTTCCCATTTGTTGCTCTGCATAGAATGGCGGAGCTATTTCTAATTGTTGGTTCGCGCACTATTGGTTTTATTATGGGTGCGCGGTTGTGAGCATATACGTTTAGTACGGGGTTACTCTATTTTTTGTGCAGGTCAAAAAACTGCAGGGCGCAATGATTGACGAAACTGAGTTAATTTTCCAGTTTGACAAACCACTAGTTAGCGCTTTTGGGGGAATTTCTTAGACTTTATTTACTCTCGGCAGCATTGGATCTAGATTTTAGTGGGTTCCGGTGTCACCTTAAGGTTGACGAATTTTGAAGGCTCGGGGGTTTGCGCCCGAGATGCGGTAAAAAAGTAGCAGAATGTTGCTACTTTCTTGTGACATAGCTTGGCTTTGATGCCCGAGGCTACTAAAATGTCGCGCCGGCCGCTCTCTAGCGGTTGAATTGGGTGTGCGAAAGCTTCTTGAGCTGCTCAATGCACTTGTTTCGATTACTAATTTTGGGATAGTCAGAATGAAGACAGATAGACCTGTCAACTTGAACCTATTTGTGTTCAGTTTTCCATTGGCCGCGATAGTGTCCATTACGCACCGTATTACCGGAGTTATGTTATTTGTGGGTGTGGCTTTTGCCCTCTATGCATTAGATTTGGCAACCTCCTCTGAGCAGGGTTTTGCTGCTGCAAAGGTGTTAGTTGCGCAGCCTTTAGGCATGTTCATCTTACTGGGGCTTATCGCCACGCTAACCTTCCACATTATCGCCGGTCTAAAGCACTTGCTTATGGATTTTCACGTAGGTGATACGGTAGGCGCAGCTTACGCTGGCTCCATCGCAGTGATTGTTCTTACTGTCATCGTTACTGCCGCAATAGGAGTCGTATTATGGTAACTCAGGTTCTTAACCTTACGCGCAGCGGACTGTCCGATTATGTGGTGCAACGCGCCACAGCAGTGATTTTGACGGTTTATACCTTTTGGGTCATGGGTTTCTTTTTGCTCACGCCTGAAATGACTTACGCGACTTTAGTTGGTTTTTTCTCCAGCGCTCCAGTGCAGATAGCGAGTACTTTGGCGGTTTTGTCCACCGTTGCCCACGCTTGGATCGGCATGTGGACTATTGGTACAGATTATTTGCTAGAAGCTCACGTAGGCAGTTATTCAACTGTCATTCGTTTCGCTTACCAAGCCGGGTGTTTACTAGCGCTATTTATTTATCTGGTCTGGGCATTCCGTCTAGTCTGGCAATTTTAGGAAGGTTTAATGCTGTCTCTTATACACATCTGACGCTGCCGACGAATAGAGAGGTGTAGA
>CAJXUL010000300.1 GCA_913060615.1 uncultured Gammaproteobacteria bacterium
CCATTTGCAACAAAAGTTTGCTTAAAAACCAACATACATAGCAATATCGCAGATTTCACCTTTGTCATTAAGAAACCCTGCTTTACAGCAAGGTACAAATCGGCTCTAGCTTCGGGATAATTACCGGCAAAATAATTGAAGTGCCCTGTTGTATAAGCAAAATTTGCTTCAACCTTTAGAGTCTGCAACGCGCTAAGCATAGGCATAAACTCGGCCACTGCGCGCCTCGCAGGCACAGCCATATCTCTTTTTGAA
Organism: uncultured Gammaproteobacteria bacterium; assembly: GCA_913060615.1. Taxonomy (GTDB): domain Bacteria; phylum Pseudomonadota; class Gammaproteobacteria; order Pseudomonadales; family Azotimanducaceae; genus UBA4421. The sequence continues at coordinate 256 of CAJXUL010000300.1, forward strand.
ATACCTTGACTGTGAACGAAATAGTATCCCAGCCTGTGCGGTAGGTATACGAATCGGTCCGTGAGTTGTGCGATACGTAGCCAAGCATTGTAGTCCTCCGCGGCGATCATTTCCGCACTTTCGTCAATACCGCCAATCTTCTCCAGCAAGCTTTTCCGAACGACCACCGAAGAATTGCTAATGACGTTGCCGCCCAGCAAAAGGTGCGTGAGTACCGGGGGCTGAACTTGTCCAGAGCGGTTTTTTTTTCTCGACCATGATCGCGGCTGAGCATTAACAATTTCCAGATCATGGTAGACCAAATCCACTTTGTCGCTGACGCAATCAAACCAGACTTTCAACTTATCGGCAGACCACCAATCGTCTGAATCCAAAAACGCAATCCACTCTCCCTTTGCAGCCCTTACCCCCATATTTCTCGACTTAGCGATCACGCCATGATTATGAACTTTTAAGTAGGTCGTACGCGAGTCAGCAAAACTGGCTACCAATTCGTCGGTGTTGTCGGTTGAATGGTTGTCGACAATTATTATTTCCCAGTTGGAGAAGGTCTGATCTAGAACCGACTGCAGTGCTCGACCTAAATAACGAGCATGATTGTAGGTTGGGATAATTACGGAAATTAGTGGGGCGTCCGTGAGGGTCATAAGGCTACTCTACCGATTGCTAAGTCTACTATGTCATTGGTTACGTTCATTCAATAACCAAAGCTCCAAATAGAGATTAAGCGCCCCAATTTTCGTTATTGGAGCGACCCCATTTGTCACCAGATTTGGGCGACCATTATTGTACGTCCATTGTTAACTCGTTGCATGCCCTTGAACCTTATCAACTTGTGTAAAAGGCAGAGCTTAAGCAAATTTGACTTAAACCAACCAGCCACGCCAGACTAACGTGCGCAATCTATGACTGCTAGAGTGGGCCAGCCCATAACCAATAAAAATAACATCTAAAATTAAGGACGCAAGTCGCGCATAAAAAACTGCGCTAACAGAACAGTGTATGCTGAACGTAGATTACTGCAACGGCACCTCTAACACTTAAGCTATTTCTATTAGAGAGTAGGCAACAGAGTCAACCTCAATGCGCACCACCTAAAGGTGAAAACATCACCCAACCGGCGATCTAACAGAGGCACCTTTTGAATCTGCTGCGGCATTTTTCTCCGCGTGGGAAATTATTACGAACAGCACCCAAAATAGCGGCATATGAATTGGGTCGACCACTGAGGCAGCTAGCATAAACAACATCAAACTGTTGAAACCTGAGTTTATTCTACACAATATTGTTAGTTGTAAAATCAATCCTATAATACCGGTCTCATAAATTGAGAGCGTAAACCCAGAATTAAATGCCTTCTCGAAACCCGTAACGTAAGTCACACCATGCCCAAACAATGTCTGCATGATATTAGCCTCACTCATCGCTGTGTAAAACAAAAAGTAGCGTTCGGCTCGGTCATTGAATGAGGAATACAAAAGAACTTCGATAATCGCTAGGGCATACGTCAAAATAACTGCACCAAACGAGACGCTAATAAAAGTATATAACGACGTTACTTTTCTTAAGGCATAAAGCACAGCCAGCACTACGACAAAAGTCATAGATAAAGACAACACTCCGCCCAGCAAGTTTACGTTCCGAAAAGCTACGGTTTCCCCTTTCCCTTTAAGCAGAGGCGCGATAATAACGATATTTGCAGCGTAAAATATGGCTACATACACGGGCTCAACAAAATAGAAAAAGCTCCTGTAAAGAGTAATCGGGCCAACTTCTCTTTTAAACAATATGCCAAAGGGCGTGACTAAATGCTGATAAACGTCAGATTTGAACCCAAAGAGATCAAATTCTCCTAAAGTAAAAAAGTAAAACATGCTCAATACCGAGCATATCGTAACAAAATAGAAAAATTTGACGTATAGGCCGAGCAAGACTGGCGTCCTAGCTCTACGAAGTGTCAGGTGCCTATAGAGCCCCTGTCTCTTATACA
>CAJXUL010000301.1 GCA_913060615.1 uncultured Gammaproteobacteria bacterium
GCTCGGAGATGTGTATAAGAGACAGACCTACTATTTCGGTGTGGGCATTTTATGGAATGTATTTTGGCTGTCTGCGTTTAGCTTGGCCACCGAGGTATTCGTTGTTGTCATTCGAACCGGCACCCTGGCCCCTAGTGCCTTACAAGCGCCAATGCTAAACAACATCGGCGATGGCTCTACCTTTTTGGCGGCGTGGTTAATTGCCATATGTCTTCCGCCCTTTGTTGAAGTGGACATTTTGACCATAGCCGCAGTGACCGCAATAGGCCTTGCAAAACACGCCTACGGCGGTCTGGGTAACAATATCTTTAATCCCGCCATGGTAGGCTACGCGGTAATATTGCTTTCCTTCCCCCAAGCATTGGCCGCCTGGCCTGCATTGGGCGGTGTAGAAAACTTAGCAGCAGACACCCTAAGCGGCGCCACCTACCTTTCTGAATTTCGCTACCGCGATGCTATGACGGTTGACGAGTTTTTGCTCAACAACCCTCAAGTCATGCACCAGCAAATTATCGCGGGACTGTTCTTACTTGGTGGTTTGAGCCTAATTTATCTACGGATTATCAGCTGGCGAATCCCTCTGGCATTACTGCTTACCGTTGGACTATTGGCAAGCGTCACCTACGACCAAGGCTCCACGCAGAGCATGGGTTCCGCGTGGTTTCATTGGACCACCGGCGGCACTATCGCTGCAGCATTCTTTGTTGCAACAGACCCAGTCACTCATCCTAGCCGTCCTAGTCACCAGATAATTTTTGCCATCAGCATCGGCATTCTGCTGTTTGTCATTCGCACCCAAGGCAACCTACCCGACGGCATCGCTTTCGCCGTTTTGTTAGCCAACTGCACAACACCGCTACTCAATCGCATCCACAGACAGCGGCAGAGCCAACATGTTTAAAACGCTAGCCGCGCTTGCGCTAATCGGTGCAGCCTGTGGTCTCCTGCTGTTTGCCTTAAACGATATAACTCGCGGCGACATTGAAAAAAATAGAACAAAGAAAGCTCGAGAGATAATGACCGAACTGCTTAAACGCCCCCTGCCCGATGACATTGTTTGGACAGACGGCGTTAGCGGCAACTGCCAGCTAGGTTATTTCGTTAAGCATGCAGAAAACGGCTACTCAGGACCGATCAACTTTTTCGCCCTGTACCAGCCAAATCTATCTACACAGGCAACCCTCAACAAAGGTGCTGCTAAATCGGAACAACTCAGTTTACGGGTCACTCGCCACCAAGAAACACCAGGCATTGGCGACTTCATTGATCATAAGCGCGACAGCTATCTGCCGGACCTCGACCAGCAATCAATTGCACAATGGCAGAACTTGGACAATATTACCGGAGCGACCATTACCCACCGGGCGATTAAAAAGGCGGCGCTGAACATTCAAACCCGAGTCCGCTATCACAACGAGAAGTATCCCTGTGTCGAATAACGATTTCAGCCGCGGCGCAATAGAGAACAATCCAGCCTGGGCGCAACTTCTAGGTCTTTGCCCACTACTGGCTGTGAGTAACAGCATTGCCAACGCGCTAGGTTTAGCCTTGGCCAGCGGGTTTGTTTTACTGGGCGCTAACACAAGCATTTCTCTGCTGCGAAAACTTATTCCTGATGTGGCCCATCTGCCCTGCTTTGTGCTTATTATTGCCACTTTTACCACCGTAGCGGTTATGGTTTTAGAAGCTTACGCCTTTGACCTATTCACTCGCATTGCGCTCTTTATTCAGATCATTGTGACTAACTGCATGATTCTGGGCAGGGCCGAAGCTTTTGCTAGTCGGCAACCTGTGGGCCGCGCAATAGTCGACGCACTTGGCACAGCTACGGGTTTTGCTATTGCACTCTTAGCCTTGGGCGCAGTGCGCGAAGTGCTAGGTAACGGCACGCTATTTAGTGAGATGGATTTATTGGTCGGCAGCATAGGCGCTGACTGGCAACTGACAATTTTCACCTCAGCGCCACTGCCTTTGGCACTATATCCTCCGGGCGCATTCCTCCTTGCAGGGCTTTTATTCGCAGGCGTGAAAGCGCTCACAGCAAAACAAAATGGCCCTAAAGCTGAAAAAGGCGCTGGAGAAGGCGCAGAGAAAGAGACTGAGCAAGAATCTAACAAAGAAACTGCTGCTGCCAATGGTGCAATGCGCAATACAAATCCATAAGTTACTATTTACCCATTCTATTTCTGTCTCTTATACACATCTGACGCTGCCGACGAATAGAGAG
>CAJXUL010000302.1 GCA_913060615.1 uncultured Gammaproteobacteria bacterium
ACGAGATAGGAGTCCGTCTCGTGGGCTCGGAGATGTGTATAAGAGACAGGCGCCGGGGTGTTGTGGCGCAATACGTAATATCTCTTGATAGGCCTGAATGGCAGCGGCAGCACTAGGAAGGTCGGACAAGCCGTGGCTAGTCAGTAACGCTTGAGTACTTTTGAGTAAGCGTTCTGCGCGATAGCGGTTTTGCAGCCTAAGGGACAATACGGTCAACTCTGGGTCTTCGCCAAGCACGCTGATTGCTTCTTGCAGGCGCACGTCAGCTGTTTCTAGGTCGCTTCTGGCCAGTGCTGTATCAACACTATCTCGCCATGTCCTGACCACCTCCTCTAGGGCCAGTTGTGCCTCTATATCGTTAGCTTCTATCAAAAATATTCGTTGATAGGCTGCCGCAATGGCAGCTAGACCCTGATTTGGATCTTGGTGCAGCGATTCAGCCTCAGTTCTTGCAAACACCAATTCGGGATTTTCAATGACGCCAAGGGAGCTGCCCACATTGGTCAGCGACTGAGTGACTTGATCTCTAAGCACGAAAACAGCGCTGAGTACGACACCGGCAATGAACAAAACTGCAGAACTTTGCAGCGCAATCCGCCGCCTACGTTTATGTCGCGCTCTTTTTTCCTGCTGCAATGGTTCTAGGACCCCGGTTCTTAGCTCGGCGCTGATAACAAAGATCTCTTGGGTTTTAATAGCCTGAGTTTTGATTGTAAGGTCTGGGAGCACAGTATCCATGGCAATAGACGTCAAAGCATCGCTAAGGGTTTTGCCGCTTTGATAACGTTGCTCGGGCCGCTTCGCCATTAACAGGTCGATGACAGGCTGTAGCGACGCCAAATGATTGGGTAATCGTGGTATGGGTTCCTGTATATGCTTTTGCAGCATGGTTTGGGTGTCAGCGTCGGTATAAGGCAAATGGCCGGTCAAAACCTGATAAAACACAATGCCAAGGCTATAAAGATCAGAGCGCCCATCGAGGTTACGATGAGTGATTTGCTCAGGGCTTGCATAGCCAGGAGACAGTTGTGCTGTGGGTCTATCCGGGCTGATATTTGTCGCGGTTTCACCAATGGGGCTAGCACAACCATAGTCGATTAGCCCCGGCCCACCATTCTGGGTAAAGACAATGTGTTCAGGCTTTATGTCACCGTGCACATAACCAATGCGGTGTAACTCATCTAGTGCCAAAGCAATTTGTCGTATGGCGGAGATAACGGACTGAAGTTTAATGCCGTTAGCAATTCGATCTAATAGATTGCCGCCACTAAAGTCCTGCATGATGACAAAAAAGACACCTTCATGTTGGCCTGAAGCATAGAGTTCAGGAAACACAGGACTGTTAGTGAGCGTCAAGATTGCGCTTTCAGGTAACGCACTTGGCGCAAATTTGACCACAGCTTTGGCCAGATCAATTATTCGCGTAGCACTGTAGACGTTAGGCAACGCCTTATCGTTGCTATCCGCAAGCAACAAAGATAGTCGGTAGCCTTGAATAATTTGACCGTTCATATCAGTCATTGCCTCAACCACTGCCGACCTCACTGTTATTTGCTGTGGAGTCCACTTCGGGAATTTCTAGCACGTTGCCGCTGACCAATTGGCCAAGGATAAATTTGCCCTCAGGTATGAGTAGACGTCGGTCTAAACTCACAGCGAGACCCTCGCCGTGGGCAAGTCCGTTAATACATTGCGCAGATTCAAACATCCACTGTCTGCCCATATGGTTTAACGAACAGGTTGAATTATCGACTAGCAATCGCTCTAGTTGCAGGGTTCCCGTTAACCATTGTTGTATTTCTGGTTGGGCCCCGGGCTGCTCTTTAATGCCCCAGCCACTTTGACTGTTAGCGAAAAATTCGCCGCGATAAACTGTGCCGTCACGCCAGTGAATTATGCCTAGCCCGCTGCGCTTGTCTGCTACAAACATGCCGACATAGCGGTTACCGTTTGGCCAGTACAAAGTACCTTTGCCAGAGCGCTGCCCTTGGGCGAATTCACCGATATATTGGCGGCCGTCTGAATAAACTAAATGACCCTGGCCATTAAGTACGCCATCTAAAAAATCGCCGTCATAACTCTGTCCGGTGTGCCAGCGCATTTTACCCTTACCCGAACGTAGGCCAGCCAAGAAGCTGCCGCTATAGGTGTCTTTGTTGGCCCAGCTAAAGTCCCCGGCTCCTTGGATGCGATTAGCATTGAACATGCCTTGGTA
>CAJXUL010000303.1 GCA_913060615.1 uncultured Gammaproteobacteria bacterium
AGATAGGAGTCCGTCTCGTGGGCTCGGAGATGTGTATAAGAGACAGATTTAAAAGACAGATCTAAACGACAGAAATTGGAAAAACAATAATGAATACCTTGAAATGCCCGGTTGTTACCTCTACCGACGCCCAAGTGCCCCTTATCATCTACCTAGATTTTAAGAGCCCTTATGCTTACCTAGCGGTGGAACCAACCCGCAAAATGTTGGCAGAGCTAGGTGTTGTCGCAGATTGGCGGCCATTTGTTTTAGACATTGGTAGTTATCTAGGCACTGCAAAACTGGGTAAAGGTGGCAAAGTCGCCGAGCAAAGCCGCAGCAAAGAGCAGTGGTCGGGCGTCAAATACGCATATTTTGATTGCCGGCGTTACGCCAATTTAAAAGGTATGACAATTCGCGGTACCGTCAAAATTTGGAATACAGATTTGCCAGCTGTTGGCTGGTGGTGGGTTAAGCAGCAAGAGAGTTTGCAGCAACAGTGCGCCCCAAACAGCCTGATGGAGAAATATATCGACGCTGTTTATGCACCATTTTGGCGGCGCGAGTTTGACGCCGAAGACATAGACGCGGTGGAGCAAGTACTCATGGATGTTGGGGCAAATGTTGAAGGCTTCAGAGACTACGCAGCAGGGCCGGGGTTACAAGCCAATGCGCAGTTTCAGATGGACGCATTCGATTCCGGCATTTATGGCGTGCCGACATATATCTTGCCGAATGAAGTTACGGCTGGAGATGCAGATAACGACAACAGGGCGGGAGAAGTTGCAGATGCTGCGCAGAAATTTTTTGGGCGCGAGCACCTACCGCTCATTCGTTGGTATTTGCGCGGCCAAGTAGGCGAGCGCCCAGATGTGGCCTACGAGCTTGATGACGATGATCAGATCATGGCAGATCCTGAAGCGCCAACCGATTCGACATTGCCTGTGTATATAGATGTCAAAGCGCCGCAAAGTTATCTGGCCTTGGCGGGGACGCGGGCCATGGCGGAGGAACAAAACATTGCATTGGATTGGCACTTTTTCCAAGGCCAGCCATTGCGTACACCTGCCGTATGGGAAGAAGGCGAGGATCGCGGCGCAATGCACCGTCGTATTCGCGGCACATATGTGGGTCAAGATATTCAACGCTATGCGTCGCATAAACTGAGAGACCTTTATGTCACCCAGCGCGCAAACGCACCTGCGCTTGGCTTGGCTTGGGTCAAGGCACTTGCCGCACAAGGACAGGATGTGAATATAGATGATTACGTTGAAGCGGTCTTATTGCGTTTTTGGCAACAAGAACAGGATATTGACTCATTAGCCAGCGTTGCAGAAATTCTTGAAGGTATGGGTCTTGCAACTGATGGCTTTGAGCAGTTTGCTGGGCAAACCGGTTTGGCTGCCGTCAATGCAGCCGCCGTGCAGGCCCAAACGTTGGGTGTCTCGGTGAGTCCAACTTATTTGATTGGCACCGAACCCTTTCAAGGGCGACAGCACCTGCCATTATTGGCCGCACGGTTTAAGCTTTAGAGCGAGGTCCTTTCAAGCCGTCTATTAAGCCGTCTATTAAGCTGCTTTGTAGGCAGCTTGTACAACAACAGGCAGGCGCTTGTTTCGCGGCTTCTGTTGACAGGTTGCGGGGCTATTCGTCAGTATCGTCGTCGCGCAAATTGCGCGCTCTGGCGAAGAATGCCAAGAGTAGGCACCAATTGGGTGGAGTTAAGGGTCGTTGCACCCTAGTTTTTTATTTTACGAGGTAACATTATGAAGACAAGAATTACGGAACTTTTTGGTATTGAGCACCCGGTTATCCAAGGGGGCATGCATTATGTTGGCTTGGCTGAGATGGCGGCAGCGGTTTCAAATGCTGGCGGTTTGGGCATTATCACTGGCCTAACTCAAGGCACACCAGAAAAATTGGCTAACGAAATTGCACGCTGCCGGGAAATGACCGACAAGCCTTTTGGCGTCAACTTGACCTTTTTGCCTTCACTGACACCTCCTGATTATCCTGGACTGGTTAACACTATTATCGAAAGTGGCGTTAAAGCGGTAGAAACCGCTGGTAACAACCCGGCGAAATGGCTGCCTCAGTTAAAAGAAGCGGGCATTAAAGTTATTCACAAGTGCACCTCAGTCAGACACGCGCTGAAAGCTCAAGACACTGTCTCTTATACACATCTCCGAGCCCACGAGACGGACTCCTATCTCGT
>CAJXUL010000304.1 GCA_913060615.1 uncultured Gammaproteobacteria bacterium
ATCTACACCTCTCTATTCGTCGGCAGCGTCAGATGTGTATAAGAGACAGATCTTAGAGACCGCAATGGATCAAGTGCGGCAATGTACACTATGCCGAAATTTGACTGAGGGTGAAATTTGTCGCCTGTGCAGTGATGATCGAAGAGATAACGGACTGCTGTGCGTTGTAGAATCGCCGGCGGACGTTTTGGCCATAGAACAAGCAGGGGGATTTCGTGGTTACTATTTTGTCTTACATGGCCGCTTGTCGCCCATTGACGGGCTAGGCCCAGAGCAGCTTGGGTTGCAGGCACTGCAACGCAGAATAGCGGCGATTCAGCCCAGTGAAATGATTTTGGCAACCAACCCCACAGTAGAAGGTGAGGCCACGGCCCACTACATCAGTCGGCTCGTTGCCGGCCAAGTACCAAACATCAGCCGAATTGCTCATGGCGTTCCGCTAGGTGGTGAAATTGAATACACCGACGGAGGCACATTGACCCATGCATTGCAGGGACGAAGAAACATCAGTTTATTGGATTGATAGCGATACAGAGCTTGCGAATGCTGTGGCCAGCTGGGAAAACCAAATAGGCCTAGACACCGAGTTCATCCGCACCGACACGTTTTACCCTTTGGCCGGCTTGTATCAAGTAGCCTCTGGCAATGAGGTGTTTCTACTGGACCCGCTGGTCATTGAGAATTGGCGGCCCTTTGTCGACTATTTGCATAACCCTAACCACCTGGTGGTGATGCACGCGTGCCAAGAAGACCTAGAACTGATGTTCCATCATCTCAGCGCTCGACCTGCCAATATATTCGATACCCAATTCGCAAATGCATTTGTCAGTGAAGACTTCAGTTTGAGTTATGCCAATCTGGCGCGAAACCTAATGCAGGTTGACCTGGAAAAACAGCAAACGCGCTCAAACTGGTTAAAGCGGCCGTTAAGTGAGGAGCAGTTAGCCTACGCAGTAGATGACGTAACTTTATTGGTGCCCATGTTTAATATCATCAATGAGCGCCTTCAAGAGTTAGGTCGAAGCGACTGGTTTGCTGAAGACATGTCTCAGCGAGGTTCTTATTCAGAGCCGCAACCAGGTCAATATTACCGCCAAGTTAAGCGTGCTTGGCAGCTTAAGTCAGAGCAATTGGCCACGCTTCAGGCGCTTTGCCTGTGGCGGGAAAACGCGGCGCGGCAGTATGATATTCCGCGCAGTAGAGTTGTCTGGGATGATCATCTAATGACATTTGCTATGGCGCCTACGCTTGATATGGACGTTCTGCAAAGTACGTTGCCCGGACCAATTGTGAAGCGTCACGGCCAAGCGCTGATTGCTTCTCATAGCAAAGCCTCGGGTAACAAGCCTATAGACCAATTGGATAAACCTCTTAGTCCAGGTGCCAGTGCCAAAGTTAAAGCGCTGCGCGAGGTTGCGGTCAGCGCCGCAAAGAAATTAGCGATGGCGCCAGAATTGTTGGCTCGAAAGAAAGACGTTGAGGCCTGCTTCCGTGACTATATGCAAAATGGTCACCTTTCCGAACACTACATGGGTTGGCGGAGAAGTTTATTGGAGCAAGGGTTTTTGCCTATTTTGGAGCCGCGCAATGACAGTTGATGAGAGTAAAAGTTCTAGCCCCAATTCGAGCACAGAGCTTGCAACGCAAGCATTGCCAGACATCGAAGTGAGAATTTTTCGCAGCAGTAAAAAAATGGATACGTATATCTACCTGCCCATTGATGCCGAGTTTGATGATCTGCCAGACGCCCTGCGCAAACAGTTTGGTAGAACAGTGTTTGTCATGGAGTTGTGTTTAACCATATCGCTAAAGTTGGCGCTTTTTGATGCCAGCACAGTTATGCAGGGCATAGCAAAAGATGGCTTTTTCTTGCAATTTCCGCCGCCTAACTTATCACCGATGCTGCCCGAGGAGTTGCTGGAATGAAACCGTTTTGGCAACAAAAGACCTTTGCCGAGATGGATCAAGGCGAATGGGAAAGCCTTTGCGATGGTTGCGCTAGGTGCTGCATGATCAAATAGCAGGACGATGAAACTGAGGAAGTTTTTTATACCTCTATTGTTTGCGATTTGCTCGACCAGGATGTCTGCCAATGTACCAGGTACCCAGAGCGGCACGCATTGGTAGAAAATTGCGTACAGTTGTCGCCGGAAACTGTCTCTTATACACATCTGAC
>CAJXUL010000305.1 GCA_913060615.1 uncultured Gammaproteobacteria bacterium
TGGGCTCGGAGATGTGTATAAGAGACAGATAATGACTCGATAAAGTGTACCTCCGACCAACAAAATCAAATCTCTCCCCAGAGTCAGCACCACTAACCACAAAGGAATTAGGTTTTGTAGCGTAAACACAATGAAAACCGCAGCGACCAAAAATTTATCTGCCAGGGGATCAAGTAACCGGCCCAAGTCGGTTTTCCAATTATAACGTCGCGCCAGTGCCCCATCTAGCGCATCAGAAAAGCTGGCTATCAGCATCAGCGCGAAAGCCTGGAGGGTATACCCCTGCCACAAGAACCAAGTAGTGGGAAAGACCAATATGATACGAATCACAGTAACGATATTTGGCAAATGCCGCATATCAAATTACCCCTGCCAACCCAATAGCGGCTGAGTATCCACGGTGGTCAAATTAGTCAGCCGGCCTTCCATAGCAAGTAGAGATACTAATCTTTCGAGGGTTGCCGAGGAGAGGATTTGCAGCGAAATGACGTCGTCTTGAAGAGCCAGCACATTTACTCGCTCAACAAACTCGAATTCTTGTAAGTAGGCAACCAGCGCTGAGTAACTTTGCAAATTGTTTAAGCCGCTAACACTAACCAAATGATTTTGCGGATCTCGACCAAAGATGGCGTATTCTTCTGCCAAACTGGTGGCCGCCATATCTACTGCGGCTTGCGCTATCTCAGTAATTTTTTGCGCTTGAAAGCCTCTTACACCAACTGCCAAAAAAGCGCGTGAATTATTTGCTTTGAATATGTCCGAAGGTTTCTCATCGGCTTGTACCTTCATCAACTGCCACTCTCCACTATACAAACGCTCACCTAAAATTTCCTGAACACTAAACCTGCCAATTAAATACTGCGCCGCCCCGTACCTTGCGGATGCAACATTGAGAGCCTCCGTAAACTTGCCCCAAACATCACTTACCGAGATCAAAATACTGTCGTCTAAGTCCATTAAGGGTAATGCAACAGGTAGACCTCTTAGGTCCGCTTGGGCAAGTATGCCTTGCACCAGCGGGCTAGCGTCATCAGCGCCTAGGATACGTCTTTGTCCGGGTTCATCCACTACCACCCACACCACTGTTTGCGGCCGTTTAGTCCACCAAATGGGTAATCCGGCTTGTCGAACCAGTGCCAACACTGATTCCGCCTGAAAGGTAAATCGAATACTTAGCATCTGAGCTGACCGATCACGGTCCTGACCACGCACATAGTCAAACTTGCTGTAATAACGGTCAGGAAATTTTAGCGCGGCATTTACAACGCCTGATCTGGGAATGGACGCCAGACCAGTCAAGCGGGACAGCACCGTTAACAATGCATCTTGGGCGGCTAAACGTCTGTTTTCGCCACTTTGATCCGCGACCTGTTGATCTACCCGGTAAAGTCGATCCTCATAATTTTCTGCTGCGTGTGCCACAGTGCTGATGAAAGTAAGCAACAGGCAAAGAACCGCAAAGGCAACGGTTTTGCGAAGACAAGGCAATTGACGATCTTGGGAAGTTATCGATGTCATGCTGCAATTTGAGCTAGCTATAGAAGGCCACAGTGTAACGAAATTCGGCGGTTGGTAGAATGTTTCTGCGGCTTATCTAGTCTAACATCTGATTGGCGATCTAGCTTTCAATTAAAAGGAATCTAAAAATGGCAGCTATCGACGAGGGCCTTGCCCAGCGAGTACGCGAAAGCCTTTTTAACTTGGCAGATTTCGCAGACATCAGTGAACGCAAAATGTTTGGCAGCCTGGTATTTATGGTCAACGGGCATATGACCTGTGGCGTTGGCGGCGAAGGTTTAATGTTGCGAGTGGGAGTAGATAGATATGAGCACGCGCTATCCCAGCCTCACGCCGAGGAAATGGACTTCACCGGCCGCCCCATGAAGGGCTTCTTATACATCACCTGGGAGGGCATCGAGGCTGATGAAGATTTGTCCTCTTGGCTAGCGCTAAGCTTAAGCTTCATCTTGGCCCAACCTCCAAAATAGCCTTGAAAATAGACCTGAAAAATCACCCCTACAAGCCAACGCAGAATTTATTAAAACAAAGATAATCCTGTACACTGCACGCCTCTGTCTCTTATACACATCTCCGAGCCCACGAGACGGACTCCTAT
>CAJXUL010000306.1 GCA_913060615.1 uncultured Gammaproteobacteria bacterium
CGAGATAGGAGTCCGTCTCGTGGGCTCGGAGATGTGTATAAGAGACAGGTCTATAGTCTGGCAACATAACGTTCAGCGGTTCGGTAGTAGTGATTAACACTTCATTGTCGTTAAGCGCTTTGATTTCCCAAGTCTGCGGAATTTCCACCGGTAGTTGCTTCTTCGCAAGCACAAAACTAGCGGGCTGGCCGTTCTCACCTTTTAGTTGCGCACTGGACTGCCAATAAACCCTCTCAGGGTCAAAGTTTTCAATGCGCCTGACCAATGTGTGGTTGCGTATGTATGAGCGTTGGGCTTCTTGCGAAGCGCTCTTCGGGTCCAATCCCATCATTTGCGCCAAACTCAGGTAAGTAGCATCGCGCTTCGCATCGGGCAGCGAGTCAATGACCATGCGTCGATAGCTGTTGTTGAAGGACACTCGCCCGGCAGAATTCACTCCGCCGGATCCAACTATGACAGGTAGGCGACTTTTATTACTTGATTGACTCAATGACTTTTCCTAACTCTGGGTTAATAGTGGAATGTTTTAGCTGCGCTCTAATGCCACGGCGGTAGCTTCGCCGCCGCCAATGCAAAGGGCCGCAATGCCGCGTTTTTTGCCTTGGTTTCTCATCGCATGTGCAAGGGTGACAATAAGTCTGCTGCCGGTAGAGCCGATGGGGTGTCCTTGAGCGCAAGCGCCGCCAAATATATTCACCTTAGATGGGTCTAGCCCCAAAGATTGGGACGTCAGCATGGTAACCATTGCAAATGCTTCGTTGATTTCGAATAAGTCTACGCTGTTTAAATCCCAGCCAGTTTTTTCGAGCAGTTTTTCAATTGCCCCGATCGGTGCCAAGGTGAATTCGCTTGGATGAATAGAGTGGGTGGCGTGAGCAACAATTTGCGCCAAAGGGTCTCTTCCCGCAAGGCTACTCTCCCGGGTTAAGACTAATGCTGAAGCACCATCGGATATTGACGATGCGTTAGCCGCAGTAATGGTGCCGTCAGCTTTGAAGGCAGGGCGTAGATTGGGGATTTTGTCTATTTTTGCTTTCCCTGGCTGCTCGTCGTCTTCGACCATAGTGCCATTGATTTCAATACCTGCAATTTCAGATGCCAAGGATTTGTTTGCAATTGCGGCGCGTGCTCTGTTTACCGACTCGATAGCGTAGGCGTCCATGGCCTCACGAGTCAGTTGGTGTTCATCTGCGGTATTTTGCGCAAAAGAACCCATTGAGCCACCAGTTTCTGCGTCTTCCAAACCATCTGTAAATAATGAATCGAGCATGCCAGCATGGCCCATTCGCAAACCTGTGCGGGCTTTCGCCACCAGGTAGGGGGCGTTGCTCATGCTTTCCATACCGCCGGCTATTACCGTGTCAGCGCTACCGGCTCTTATCAGGTCCATAGCCAACATCGTTGCCTTCATGCCCGAGCCACAAACTTTGTTAATTGTTGTTGCAGCACAGCTATCTGGTAGCTGTGCAATGCGCATTGCTTGGCGGGCGGGTGCTTGCTTTAACGCCGAGCTGACTACGTTACCAATAATGACTTCGTTGACTTCACTGGCCTTAACTTGTCCATTGGCCAGCGCTGCTGCAATTGCATGAGCGCCCAGCTCTGGAGCTGTTTGTGACGCAAGGCTGCCTTGAAAGCTGCCAACTGGAGTGCGTGCTGCACCAAGAATGTAGATTGATTCGCTCACTGATTCTTCCCTTTTGTAATACCAAACAGACTGGAGAAATTCCGGGTCTCGGCTTGAGGCCTGCTGATAAATTGATATCTGTTGAAACTTGTCCTCTTCGGCGCTGAGTTTACTGAGAGAGTCAGTGCAGGGCTACTCTTGAGTGCGATGTTTTCTAGATCTTATCGGTCTTATCTATATTAGTTCAGGCTTAACTCAGGCTTAGCGGCTAAATAAGTGGGCCAGGGGGGCTCAAACTTCTTTGAAGCGTGGAATCAGCTCTGCAAAATTACAGGGGCGAAAATTAATATCCAGTTGGTTGAGCAGGATCTTTGTCCACCCGGTGGTAACGGCTGTCTCTTATACACATCTCCGAGCCCACGAGACGGACTCCTATCTCGT
>CAJXUL010000307.1 GCA_913060615.1 uncultured Gammaproteobacteria bacterium
ACGAGATAGGAGTCCGTCTCGTGGGCTCGGAGATGTGTATAAGAGACAGGATCACTCCTGCATTGATTGTTGGCGGCTTTGCCGAGCGCATGCGCTTCTCTGCTGTTGTCCTGTTTAGCTCAGCTTGGCTGATCCTCGTTTATGCACCCATATGTCATTGGGTATGGGGCGGTGGCTGGTTGTCTGAACTTGGTGTTATGGATTTTGCTGGTGGAATCGTTGTGCACGTTACCGCTGGTGTCGCTGCGCTTGTAGCCGCTATGGTTTTGGGCAACCGTAAGGGTTTCCCAACTCAGGCGATGCCGCCGCACAACATGACCTTGACCATTACCGGTGCAGGCTTGCTCTGGGTCGGTTGGTTTGGCTTTAATGGTGGTAGTGCGCTTGGCGCTAATGGCGACGCAGGTATGGCGATGCTCGTCACGCACATCTCAGCGGCTATGGGCGCGTGTACTTGGATGCTGTTAGAGAGATTAAAATATGGCAAAGCCTCAGCGCTGGGTGCGGTCACTGGTATGGTTGCGGGTCTGGGTACTATTACCCCAGCTTCGGGTTTTGTTGGTCCTGGCGGCGCGTTGATTATTGGCTTAAGCGCAGGCTTTGTATGTTTCTATGCCACAGGCTATATCAAGCGTACGCTGAAAATTGATGACTCCTTGGACGTTTTCCCTGTTCACGGAGTGGGCGGCATTCTGGGTACTTTGTTGACCGGCGTTTTTGCCAGCAATGCATTGGGTGTGTTTGGCGGTCAAGAAGAAATCAACATCAGTGCTCAGTTGCAAATTCAACTGATTGGCATTGTTGCAGCTCTGGTTTATACAGCTTTTGTAACTTACGGAATTCTGAAACTTACGGATGTACTGGTAGGTAACAGAGTCAGTGAAGAGGACGAGCAAGAAGGTTTAGATTTAGTGGCGCACAACGAGCGCGGCTACGACATTTAACTGCTTTGCTTTGCTTAGTTTAGCCTGGCCTGGCTAGTTTAGGCTGAGAATTAGCTTAGGTCTAATTCACTTGAGGTGGGGTTGTTGCAAACAAACCCATTAAAAGGCTCGGTGCAATACCGAGCCAAGAGTTGGGCAGCTTAGAAAGTGCGCATTAGAAGCTGAGCACACCTGTCATTGCCCAGGTTTTCCCCGCTTAAAAGCTCTGATTACGAGATGTTCGATGAGTGCGTCGAAGTCGTAACCTATGGCCGCAGCACCCTCAGGATACAAACTCACCGGAGTCATTCCTGGCAGCGCGTTGACTTCTAGCAAAACAATTTGATCTGTATCGGTGAGTATAAAGTCTGCTCTAGAAAGATCTCTAAGGCCTAGCGCTTTATGCGCAAGAAGGGCGGCATTTTGTAACTGCTCTGCTAAAGCGTCTGACATTTGCGCCGGCATAACATGGCTACTTTGTCCCGGCGTATAGCGATTGTGGAAGTCGTACCATTCATTTTCCGCAGTACAAATTTCAATCACCGGATGAGCTTTGCAACCGTCTTTGGTGTCTAGCACACCCACGGTGACTTCACGGCCAAGTACAAATGGCTCCACTAGGCAGCGACCAAAGGCCAGGCACTGTTCCAAGGCAGCGGCGATATCGCCACCGTTAGGGAGCAGTTGCACACCTAATGCAGATCCCTGGTTGAGGGGTTTAATGGCAACACGTGGTCCTAATAGGCGCTCAATATCTTTGGCCGTAGTCGTCAAGTTGGCGCCAGGTTGCACAATGTAATCTTCTATTACGGGAAGCCCGTGCCGTTTGAAAATACCTTTAGCCACAGCCTTGTCCATTGCCATGGCGCTGCCGCGCACATCGCTACCGACGTAACACAAGGCCAGCATTTCTAACAGACCTTGAACGGTACCGTCTTCACCAGGCGGCCCGTGCAGTGCAGGAAATACCACGTCCGGTTGTATTTTTAGTAGCTCAGATGGGCAATTTTTATCTAGCTCCACTACTACAACTTGAAAGCCTGTATTGTTCAGCGCAAGCTCTACTTGAGCTGCAGATTGTCGTGAAACCTCAGCCTCGGCTGAAGATCTGTCTCTTATACACATCTGACGCTGCCG
>CAJXUL010000308.1 GCA_913060615.1 uncultured Gammaproteobacteria bacterium
GTCTCGTGGGCTCGGAGATGTGTATAAGAGACAGCATATGCTTCATCATAGTAAATTTGATTGTCGTCACCGACAGATCGGGCAAACATCATGATATGACTGCCTTCTACTGGGAACTTATCTACGGCCATTTTTCTCCCCTACTGGACTTTGAATGTAGACCTGAGTATCCACCAGGAAGTGCTTAAGGCACAAGCCCTGGAGCCCGGCTGAGCAAAAACAGGTAGATAAAACTCTGCCTTTTGCCTCTTATCTGTCTGCAAGCAGTGCGCTACCTGCCTTCTATTTTCCTTTGAACTCAGGCTTTCTTTTCTCTAAAAACGCACTGATCCCTTCGGCTTTATCCTCAGTTTGCACCAACGCACCTTGTGCATATTTTTCAAACATCAGCGCACCGGCGAGGCTGGCCTCCATGCCAAAATGCACCATAGCTTTCATGGTGCGAGGCACAAAGGGCGCAAAGCTTGCTAGGTGTTCGGCCATGCGCGTTGCCTCCGCTATGAGTTCTTCGGACGCCACTAAGCGAGTGACCAAACCAATCTGTAAGGCTCTGTCAGCGCCCATTGGCTCGCCCATAAGCAACATTTCCATGCCCCAACCTCGACCGACAATGCGCGGTAAGCGGGCGGTTGCGCCGCCGCCAGGAATAATGCCCAGCTTACCCTCTGGTGTCGCAAACTTGGACTTAGGCGTAGCTATACGCAGATCACATCCAAGGGCCACTTCTAAGCCGCCGCCCATGCAGATGCCATCAATAGCAGCAATTGTAGGCTTCGGCGTGCGCTCCAATTTTTCAGCCAAACCCTGAACAATGGGCTCTAATGCCTTTTTAAAATCTCGGTGTATAACCTCAGACAAATCAGAACCAGCGGCAAAGGCTTTGCCTCCCGCGCCAGTTATAGTGATAACACGAACATCATCGTCCCAAGCTGCAGCGTCTACTGCGGTGTGAAGGTCATCTAGAGTCGCTAGCGAGATAGCATTGTGTTTTTCAGCACGATTAATAGTAATCAATGCCATAGGCCCACGAACTTCATATAAAACATTGTCTAGCTGCATAACTTCCATCACTTCACTTATCTAAAGACAACTATCCTTGATGAAAGGAGGAAAAGACGCAAGCGCCAACTAATGAGTAAACAGCGAAGATTACACATGGATATTTGTAGGGGAGAAAAAAAACCGCCGGCCTGGAGAGAAAGCCGGCGGCTTAAGAGTCGATCCCGGTGCTTGTTCGTGATGTTTTAGTACTCTTTCATCCGAACTGGCCTGCTTTAAAACCAGCTCGAAAAGAGCATTTCCAACCTCACCCGAGATCTAAGGGGAGAGATGTTGTCCTAAGACAACAACGCTAATATCACCCAAGAGGGTTTCTGAACAATTTCTCAACACAAAAGTTTTGTGACATTTTGTATCATTACGTGTTTGCTCTAAGGACAAGAAGTGGTTGGATTATTATCGAAAAAGAGAGCAAAACCTTCTTATCGGGGACAAAAATAAGATACAAACAGCGACCACGTTTGTGGCTGATATTGCCAAAAGCTTTTGCTGTGAAGTTACAAAAATTCCATCGGGGGGGCGGGCTGAAAAGTCGGACACGCGGCTAAAACCCATTAAACCCGAATAAAATCAGCAGGCTAGAGCCACTGTCAAAAATTTGGCCTTTTCAGGTCGCATAAATTAAGGTGAATTTTGCCCCACCAGTTGACGCATCGTCTATTTCTATTTGCCAGCCATGGACTTGGCACAATTGCTGAACAATCGCCAAACCGAGACCGCTACCGCCCGTTGTGACACTGCGAGATGTTTCTAAGCGAAAGAAGGGTTGAAAGATTTCCGTTCTCGACTCTTTGGCAATCCCCGGTCCGTTGTCTGAAACAGAGATTTCTCCAGCAGCAATATGCACAGTCACGTCACCACCATGATTTATGCCATTGGAAACCAAGTTAGTCAGTACACGGGCAAATGCATTAGGCGCAACCACCGCGCTGGCATTTGCCGAGATATCCGAGGAAACAGTAAT
>CAJXUL010000309.1 GCA_913060615.1 uncultured Gammaproteobacteria bacterium
CGAGATAGGAGTCCGTCTCGTGGGCTCGGAGATGTGTATAAGAGACAGCAACAATCAATGCAGGAGTGATCACAGCAAAAGTCATTTGAAATAACGCAAAAACGCTTTCGGGAATAGTGCCTGAGGGGGTTTCTTGGCCGATAGCGCCAAGCATAAAGTTAGATGTACCACCAATAAAAGCGTTCATAGAACCGCCATCACCGAATGCTAATGAATAGCCAATCACCATCCACAAAATCGACATTACGCACGTGACGGTAAAACACTGCATCAAGACGCTAAGTACGTTCTTGGTACGGACTAAGCCAGCATAAAAAAGGGATAAGCCCGGAATAGTCATCATCAAAACTAATGCAGTCGCGGTCATTATCCAGGCAGTATCTGCACCATCAATGCCTTCTGCATATGCAGGCAGACTAAAAAACAACCCAGCTAATAAAGCGAAAAATTTCATCTACTATCCCCATCACAATTGATCAAAGCGCTATTTAACAGAAATGGCGACAAAAACGCCACATAATCGTGCGTTTAGCTAAGAGTTTTTCATATCAATTATTTGCGCGTGTACTAGTAATCAATTTTTGCACCAAATTGGGGCCTTTATAAATAAATGATGAGTATATTTGTAACAAATTAGCGCCTGCTGCCAGCATAGCCAAAGCGCTTTCCGGTGTAGATATGCCGCCAACTCCCACAATGGGCATATTCGCAGGCAACTTTGCGCGAAACTTCTTCACTACCTCAGCGCTTTTTTGCGTCAACGGTGCGCCGCTGAGGCCACCCGCCTCTTTTGCATGAACATGACCTTGAACCGCATGGCGATCCAGCGTGGTATTCGTAGCAATTAGCCCATCTAATTCAGACGCAGCTAATGCAGTGGCGATGCTTTCTATATCTTCGTCATCTAAATCCGGCGCAACCTTTAATAGGACCGGCACAACTGCTCGCCCATTCGCCAACCTTTGCTGGGCCTCTTTGACACGTCCAAGCAGTTCAGCTAATGCCCCTCCATGCTGTAATTGCCGCAACCCAGGTGTATTCGGAGAAGAAAGATTAAGCGTGAAATAGTCTGCAAGCGCGTAGAGCCGGTGCATGCCGATGAGATAGTCATCAGTGGCACTCTCTAGCGGCGTATCTTTATTCTTACCCAAGTTCACACCAATGAGGGTATTACTGACTCGCCCACTCTCTCTAACGCGTTGCAGCCGACCTGCCATTGCCTCTACGCCTTGGTTATTGAAGCCCATGCGATTAATCAGCGCATTGTGCTCCCTTAATCTAAACAACCGCGGCTTAGGGTTGCCTGGCTGCGGCTTTGGCGTCACGGTGCCTACTTCGACAAACCCAAAACCAACCTTGGCTAACCCTAGTACTGCTTCAGCATCTTTGTCCAAACCCGCGGCTAGGCCTATAGGATTAGCAAGTTCGCGCCCAAGAAAAGCCACTTTTCTGCCTTGCAGCGGGTTTATTGGGCCGGGTAATTGACCCATAGCGTTTAGGCCATTTATGGCGACGTTATGGGACAACTCGGGAGGTAAGTTGAGGAGGATATTTTGCGCTAGTTTCATCATGGGCATAGTGTAACGCCTCAAGTCTTGCCGGCCCAACGCATTTGAAAAATCTACTCATATAATCTACTCAGATAATCTAATCGGCCCTGTTCGCCACCGCCCAAATCCGCCACCGCCCTCTCACCTAAAAACACAACCAGTTACTCCTGCAATTTCTGGTTACAATTTTCCGTCGAGAAAAGACGTTTCTATCTGGACCTTCCGATCATGGTCGCTACAATAGGCTTTCAGCAGTTATTAGGTTCGATATGAATACCGCAGACAGCCACTCACCATTTGCCGCCATTAACAATGCACGCAGTTATCTAGCTGGCAAAGTCATTGGCCAAGAAGATTTAATCGATCGACTAATAATGGCGCTTTTATGCGGCGGCCATTTGCTGGTGGAAGGTGCTCCGGGGTTGGCTAAAACGCGAATTATCAAAGAATTGGCCGCCATCATAGAAGG